>JAVROZ010000553.1:0-3509 GCA_032162485.1 Mycobacterium sp. | reverse complement strand
CGGCAAACGACACCCCCTACGGACTCAACGCGATGATCTTCACCGAGAATCTGTCCCGTGCCCATCGGGTCGCGGCGGCGCTGAACGCCGGAACCGTTTGGGTGAACTGCTTTTTCATTCGTGATCTGCGGGCGCCATTCGGGGGTGTGGGAGATTCGGGAATCGGACGCGAAGGCGGCACGTTTAGCCGGGAATTCTTCACCGAGCCGAAGACTGTTGTGATGGCGATCGATGGCGGCGCCACGGCCTAGATTTCTCCGCGTCCGCTCCGCGCAGACCTGATGCTGACTTGTCAGCGAGACTCGCGGTACTTCTGCTCCAGCTCGGCCCACCGGCGTCCAGTCTCTTCGCCGCCGGCGACCATGTCTGGCGGACCCTCGGTATAAGGGGGCCGGCTGGGGCCGCAGTCGATCAGACCTGCCCCCCGGAACCGGCCGCGACCGACCGGGATGCTGTAGTCCATGAAACGCGACATGTCGCCGCCGAACTGGGGAGCCAACGCCCAATTCACCTGTTCGGAAATGACATCCGCGGCGACCCAGTCCTGAGTTCGCACGGCGCGCGACAGTGCCGCGAGCGGGGACGGGGCGCACGCCACGTTTCCCGACCAGCAGGCCGAAGCCCGGTCGGGGAACTTCTTAGCAGCCCGAACCCAGTCGCTGTCGAGGGGGAGCACGGCGACTTGGTCGCCGAAAGCTTCGATATCACTCTCCAGCGACGGTCCTCCGGCGTGCTTTGTCGCCACGATCTCGGGAAGCTGCGCTAGCTGTAGATAGGCCTGCACGCTAATCTTCCCCTTGAACGCGGCGGGGTTGTCGTAGATCACCAGCGGCACACCGGGCAATGCCTCGGTGATGTCGCGGTAGAAGCGCACGACGCCGTTGTCGTCGAGCGGGAGCCACATCGGACGACCGACAAAGATTCCGTCCGCGCCGACGTCGATCGCTTCTCGTCCTCGTGCGATGGTGTCGCGGGTATTGAGTGTGGTGACGCCGGCGAAGAAGGGCACGCGGCCACGGACTGTCTCGGCGACGCATCCCGAAAACTGTAGCCATTCTTGATGTGTCAGCGACGCGCACTCGCCGAAGGTGCCGGTGGTCATAACCTGTTCGATACCGGCGTCGACGACCGCCTGGATCATCTTCTCGGTCTCAGCGACATTGACGCTGTTCGTGCAACGCCAGTCATCGGCATCGCTGGTTGCCGGTGTCGGCACGATCCCGACGACACCTTCGATGTCCGCACGGGTGATCGTCACGTCATGCCCTCTCTTCTTCGCGTGGTTGCATCGATGTCGCCGTGTGCCGTTGCCGGCCAAGATCGCCGGGTACACGGGGATAGGGCTCGGTACCTAAGGAGCGGTGCGGTTCTTCGCGATACATCCCCAGCGCGTCCAGCACCGGGGCGTCGGTAGCGGAGAACAGTACGGCCGGTGTGCCCGTGGAGCGGTTGACGTGGGCATGCCACATCCAGTTCGGCACGACGAACGAATCCCCGGCCGACCATTGGATCTCCTTGTCACCGACCAGCGATGTGCCTTCGCCTTCGACGACGTAGTACACCGCACTCGAGGTGTGACGGTGGGATTCGGTGCGCAGCCCTGGCGCCAGTAGCTGGGCGAAGCAGTCGATGGTGGGCAGTGTCGGCCCGCCGGTCACTGGATGCGCGTAGTGCAGGATGACGCCGTCGAAGGCAGTGCCTGTGCTGTGCCGGTACGTTTCCAGAGCGGCCCGGGCGTCGCGCCAGGCGTACCGGAACGGGATGCGCGAGTGCTGTTGCGCTTCCCAGGCGGGCCGCACATGGGCGGCGCGGCTGCTGATGAAACCTGATGCGTCGTCGCACAACGGCTGGGTGCTACCGCCGAACGGCTCGAAGAACAGCTGGCGCAGATACCCCATGAGCGGCACGTCGAGGATGTCGACCCAGACGCCACGTTTGTCGGTCTCGTTGTGGTGATCGTGCCAGGAGTAGGCCGGGGTGATGATGAGATCGCCGTCTTCCATGGGAAGCCGCTCGCCGTCTACGGCGGTATAGAGGTCGGGACTGCCGTCCACGACGAAGCGCAGGGCGTTGATGGAGTGCCGGTGCGCCCAGGCGATCTCGCCGGGGAGCGTGATCTGCATGCCCATCGCGAGGGTTTGTGTCGTGCCGTTCACGTCGGGCGCCGGATTGATGAACGTGAAGTTCCTCCGAGCGGTTTCACCGGACACCGCGGTGCACATGTCGTCAAGGGCACGTTGGGACAGTTCCCGCGACCACAGGAAGGGCACGCCGGCTGGGACAGGGCCGTCGGTGAGCTGTATCAACTGAGCGTCGTACTGCCACTGTCCGCGAAGGTGCAGACTGTCGAGCTTCTTGTCGAACTCCGCCAGATCGGAAGCGGACTCCTCCGTCGTCGTCATATCCCTTGTCCTCGTGAAGGAACCGCTGACTGTCCACAGCGCGTGTTGCTCCGCGTCGTCACCGGCCGGGCCAGCGGTCCAGGGCGTGCCGAGCGCGGATCGCTGGGGCGGCAGGAGTGGTGCCGGTGATGACGCCGCCGCGCTGACGCTAGCACTGGTCCGCTCGGACCACAAGACACTTAGTATGGATTGTGTATATTCAATTCTGTGGGTCCGCGCGCCAGTACCGCGCCGAACTTGTAGTGATGATCAGCAACGAAATGACGCGAAGCGCACATAGTGCTGTAAGTCGAAGCAGTCAGGGCGCTGCACCTGATAATACGTCGCTGCCGACGGTCCGTGAGATCGCGGAGCGCCGATTCCGCGCTTCCCGGTTCGGCCCGCATGACGCCGGACTGATCGGTGCACTGCTGGTAAACATCAACCTGCTCAAGGATTTCCACGATCATGGATTCGGAACGTGATCCTGCTTGCCCACGACCGGGCGTCCCGCAACACCACCGAACTACCGGTGAACGCTCGCTAGAACGTCACCGGCATCCCAGCAGGCGTGTCAACGTTTCCTCGTTGATTATTGGGACACGTATTCGCGTGCCTTCTTGGCCTTCCCGCTCGCCGAGTCGGGGTCGGCCGCGATCCACGACCTGGGTGAGACTCGTCCCCAATCGTCCGCGGTGGAGCTAGCCGAAGCTGGTCGAGACCAAACGTAGCCAACGTCCTGAGCTGCAGTTTGGGTGCGCCGTCAACGCAGCCAACCGGTCCGTACAAACGCCAACAAGCACGGACCGTAAATCCGTCCTGACAAGCGCTTAATCAATGGGGGACTTCGACCCTGGTGCGAGTCGGCAACGCGAAGGAGCAACCATGGGCGCCAAGAAGGGCGGTCGGCGCGTCACTGCGGACGAAGTGGAGCGTCACCGCAAGGCGGCTCTGTGCCACGCCCGTTGCATTCATGAACTGGTTCTCTCGTCGGCCGGCGATGACATCGTCGAACCATCGGCCTGTGCCTACGGATCAGAAGGCTAGGGCTTCGCACGAACGCGCCCGATACAGACGTGCTTGTAGACCCGACGTGCAACTAGCCGGCCGCGGCCGAGCCTGCCCCAG
>JAVROZ010000552.1:0-4123 GCA_032162485.1 Mycobacterium sp. | reverse complement strand
CGATCGTGCTTCACGCCAGCCAGCCTCCACTCCAGGAGTACATCGAGAAGTGGGAGCCGGCGGACACCGCCAGCGCCTTCGAGATGTCGGCGTTCAAGTGGACGGCACTGGGTCACCGCGAGATCGCTGACATGATCACGAGCTTGATCTGCCACGGCACGTTGACCCGGTTCCCGAAGTTGCGTATCGCCAGCGTGGAGAACGGAAGCGCTTGGATCAAGCCGTTGTTCGATGACCTGCAGTCGACCTACAACAAAATGCCGCAGAACTTCCCCGAACATCCGCACGAGGTCTTCCGCCGCAACTGCTGGGTCAGCCCGTTCTGGGAGGGCTCGGTGGCCGACGTCGTGCAGACCGTCGGCTGGGACAAGGTGATGTTCGGCTCCGACTGGCCGCATCCCGAGGGCCTGGCCGAGCCCAAAGGTTACTGGAAGTACGCCGAGGGCATGGATACCCGGCGCACCTACGACTTCATGGGTGACAACGCCCGTCGCTTCATGGGACTGCCGATCGCCAATCCCGATCCGGACGCCGTCAAGCCGCCCGCACTGGCGAACGCGTGACTCACTGACAGTGAACGTCACCGTGTTCGGGGCGACCGGCCAGATCGGTCGCCTCGTCGTCGCGGATCTGCTGGCAGGCGGCCACAGCGTCACCGCCTACGTGCGAAATCCCGCCACACTGCAGGCCTCGTCTGCGCGTGGGCTTCTCGGCCGCGACAAGGTGGGACTGGCGATGTCGCGCGCTGATATAGCCGCCTTCCTCGTCGCCCAGCTCAGCGATCACGCGTTCTCGCTGGCGGCGCCGGCGATCAGCAATTGATAATCGAGCGGAACACGAGGCAATTGTGACCGAAATATCCTCCTACAGCAAGGATCTCGGCGTCGTCCGGTACGAGCGTGACGGCGCGACTGCCCGCATCGTGCTCAATTGGCCGGAACGCGCCAACGCCCAGTCCTCGGAAATGGTGCGCCAGGTGGACTCCTGCCTTGACGAGGCACGGCAGGACTACGGCGTGAAAGTGGTCATCGTCAAGGGCGAGGGCAAGGGCTTCTGCGCCGGACATGTGATGTCGCCCGACGCTTACCTGGAGTTCGCCGATTCGCAGGCGAATATGGGCAGCAACTATCAGGGCAGCAAGGAACTCTTCCTCTGGCCGACGCTTCGGTACTGGGAGTTTCCAAAGCCGATGATCGCGCAGACACGGCTATGCGATCGGCGGCGGCACATACTGGGCCCTGCTGCCCGAGCTCACGATCGCCTCCGAGGACGCCTACTTTCAGATGCCGTTGGTGCCGGGCCTCGGCTTCGCCGGTGGGGAGACGATGATCGAGCCGTGGGTGTTCATGAACTTCAAGCGCGCCGCCGAATACCTTTACACGGCACAGACACTGACCGCCGAGGAAGCGCTGCGGATGGGTCTGGTCAACCGCGTCGTCCCGCGCGATGAGCTCGAACCGGTCACAGAAGCAATGGCGGCCAAGATCGCCCGTGCGCCGCTGTCCACATTGATGGCGACGAAGACGATGTTGGTACGTGCGTGGGAGCAGATGGGGATGCGCCAGCACCTTCAGCTGTCAACCGACGTGATGTCGGTGTTGGAGCACACTTCTGACGCGCAGGCACTGCGAGCCGAACTCCGGGCGCGGGGACGACTGCCCCGATAGCAGGCAGGCGACTGCTAACGCGCTCGGTTGGACACCGGGGGCGCAGTTCGTAGTTGCCAGGCTGCAGGTGTGCTAGGTAAACTAGGTTTACTATGTCGTCATTCAGCCCCGGGGGATCCCTCCCGGGCCAGCGGCGCGTAGTTCGTCGCACATCGCCGACCCCCCAACCGTCTGAGCGGAAGAATCGATAACGATGTCCGAAAACGACGACCGGATCCCAGCGCTCAGTTTCTATCTTCGTCTCGCCCGGAAGCTTTCCCGCCCTGGTGTACTGGCGGCGCTCGTGAAGTTGCAACGGATTGACTCGGAGGCACTCGATTCCATCCCGCGACGGCTCGAGCGGGCCGCGGTCCAGTGGCCGGACAACACCGCAGTTCAGGCTGATGGTGAGCGCTGGACGTGGCGCGAGTTCAACGCGTGGAGCAACCGCTATGCGCACGCGCTGCAAGACCAAGGCCTCGGGAAGGGCGATGTGGTGGCCGTCGCGATCAGCAACCGGCCGGCAATGGTCGCAACCCTCATGGCAATTCTGAAATTGGGCGCGGTCGCCTCGCTCGTTAATACGGGGCTGCGCGGCGACGCGTTGGCGCACAGCCTGCGATTGGTGCAACCTCGGCTGATCGTCGTCGGCGAGGAGCAGTTGGATGCCATCGAGTCCTTGGACGAACCCGCGTCTGAGATCGCCGAGCCGTTGCTGTTCGTCGCCGATAGCGGCGAAATGGCACGGCCGGACAACTACATCGACCTCGACGAGGAAAGTAACAACGCTCTAGACTCGAACCACTCCGAGACGGGATCGATTCGGCTCGAGGACCCCGCCGTGTACATCTACACCTCCGGCACTACCGGCCTGCCCAAGGCTGCGATCTCGTCGCACCGACGGCTATTGCAGGGCGGGATCATGGTAGGTCGGGTCGTACAGGAACTTCGCCCCGATGACGTGGCGTATTGCCCGCTACCGCTGTACCACTCCACCGGGCTGCTCGGCGGTTGGTGTGCTTCGCTAGTCACCGGCGCAGCGCTTGTCCCGGCCCGCCGCTTCAGTGCCTCGACGTTCTGGACCGAGATCCGCGAAAACAACGCGAGCACGTTCAACTACGTCGGGGAAATGCTTCGCTACCTGTACAACCGGCCACCGGCACCGAGCGACCGTGACCATCGGGTACGGGCAATCTTCGGCGCCGGCCTTCGTCCCGATCTGTGGAACGACTTCAAGGATCGCTTCGGCATCGACAAGGTGCACGAGATCTATGGAGGGTCGGAGACTCCAGCCGGATTCATGAACCTACTGAACTTCGACCGCACCTGCGGCTGGAATCCGCGCGGCTGGAAGACGGTGGCATACGACGAGGAAACCGGCAAGCCGAAGCGCGCCGCCGACGAGCACCTGCAGGAAATCGGCCCGGGCGGCGTCGGGCTGCTCATCATGCGCATCGACGACGACCAGCCATTCGCCGGCTACACCGACAAAGAAGAATCAGAACGCAAGATCGTGCGAGACGCGTTCGAGCAGGGCGATGCCTGGTTCGATACCGGTGATCTGATGCTCAACCAGGGGCATGGACACGTCCGGTTCGTCGACCGCACCGGTGACACCTTCCGCTGGCAAGGTGAGAATGTCTCGACGACACAGGTAGAGGGCGTCGTCAACGGTTGGTCGCAGATCAGCGAGGGTATTGTCTACGGCGTCGAGGTGCCGGGCTCGGAGGGACGTTGCGGAATGGCCTGGATCCAGCTCAGCGAGGGTGAATCGCTGGATCGCAATGGGTTTGCTCGACACCTACGTGACGAGTTGCCCCGCTATGCGGTCCCCCGTTTCCTGCGCATCGGCCAAGAAGCCCAGGTAACCGGAACCTTCAAGCACCAAAAGAAAGAGCTGAAGGATGACGGGTTCGATCTGGACCGGGTGGAGGACGAGATCCTTTTCCTCCCACCGGACGCAGACTCCTGGCAGCCCTTCAACGCAGACGACCTGGAGGACGTCAACAGCGGGAAAGTACGCCTGTAACAGCCACTTTCGTTGATCGACCAGTTTACTCAGGTACCAGACGAATCTCGGTGCGGCCACTCAGGACAACAGCCAGCTCGGCGCGACCCCGCGCGTCGGCGACGAGCGTTTCCGTGGTCGCCCCGGCCACCTGATACCGGCGATTGGGCTGCAATCGTGCGAGTTGCAGAATCTGCGATGAGTTCCCCCGACCAGGCCGCAGCACCAACCGCAAGTCGTCGCCATCGCTGATGGCGCGCGCGACGAGAACGTCAGGGTAGCTGACGTCGTCCAGGATCGGGCCAGTCATCGCCGACGAGGCAGTCGGGTTCAGCACTGTCTTGCGCCAGAAGCCTTGATGCAGTTGGCGATCGATGGTCACGCACGCATTAACCGAATTGGACATCTTCTGGTACCTGAACACCCCGTCCTCAGTGATCGGGTCGCAGAGCGTATCCAACGCCAGCTT
>JAVROZ010000551.1:0-5282 GCA_032162485.1 Mycobacterium sp. | reverse complement strand
GTGTTGGCCAGGTGTGTGGCGCACACCACGACGGTGGCGTTTCGTGTGTTGTCGCGGCTGTTGCGCGCGATGTTCGGCGTAGACGGTCTTAGTGATGGCGACGCCCGCGCGCACGCAGTGGCGCAATGCGGTGGGGCGCTGGCATCAGATTCCGCAGATGCGCGGGTCGCGTTCGAGGTGATGGGCATCGCGGACCCGGATGCCCCGCCACTGCAGGTCAGCGTGGATGGTCGTCGACGCCGGCTGGTACGGGTGATGTCGACGGCGGTGCTGGCCCGGTCGGGACGGACTCTGTTCGTATTGGAGGATGCGCACTGGATTGATGCGCCCAGCGACGACGTTCTTGCTGATTTCACTGAGGCAATCGAAGCGACGTCGTCGCTGTTCGTGACGACCTATCGGCCGGAGTTTCGCGGTGCGCTGCTGCAACACGTGAATGAGACGATCCGACTGCAGCCGCTGACCGACGCGATGGCGGTGCGGCTGGTCGGCCAGCTCGTCGGAACTGACCCGTCCCTGGCTGCTCTTGTGGAACGGATTGCGGTGGCAGCGGTTGGCAATCCGTTCTTTGTCGAGGAGATCGTGCGAGACCTCGCTGACCGTGGTGTGATCTCGGGCAACCGTGGCTGTTATCGGCTTGTCGGCGGTGTGGACGAGATCGGTGTTCCCGCAACGGTGCAAGCCGTCTTGGCAGCGCGCATTGATCGGCTCCCGGCAGACGCGAAGGCGGTCGTGAATGCTGCGGCGGTGATCGGCACCCGCTTTGACGTTGATACGCTGCGTGCTCTGCTTCCGGATGCGGCGTCTTCTGCGTTGGCCGATTTAGTGTCGGCGGAGTTAATCGATCAGACTGAATTCGTGCCGCGGCAACGGTATTGCTTCCGTCATCCATTGGTGCGCACGGTGGCTTATGAATCACAGTTGAGCGCGACGCGTGCGCAAGCGCATCGACGGTTGGCTGTAGCGATCGGGGGGCGTGATCCCGCTGCTGTCGACGAGAATGCAGCGCTGATCGCGACTCATCTAGAGGCAGCCGGCGATCTTGGCGATGGTTACCGCTGGCGCATGCGCGCAGCGGAATGGCTCCGTACACGTGACATTTCAGCTGCACGCGCTCAATGGCTGAGCGCACGAAGCATCGCCGACCAATTACCCAGTGACCACCACGACGTACTCACGATGCGGATCGCACCGCGGACCATGCTGATTTCGACGGCGCTATTCGTTGGCAGTGACGCTGACGCAGATGAGCAGTACTACGAATTTCGTGAACTGTCGTTGCAAGCCGGCGACCTGCGGTCCCTCGCGATCGCAACTGCCGGTCGTATCATGTCGCTTACTTTCAACGATAACCGCGTTCCCGAGGCCGCGGCGCTGGCGTCGGAAGTCGAAGTCATGCTTATCGATATTGACTGGGACGCGGTGCCGGAGATCGACATCATTCTCATTGCCGTGGCCCAGGCACATTACGCCAGCTGCGAATTCGAAGCGGCGCTAGCGGTGATTGACGCGATCCTGGCACGTCCTCACGAGGAACCGACGCTTGAATTTGCGGCGGCACTCGCAACTCGGGGTGTCGTCGACATTTGCCGCGGAGACTACGAGAGCGGTCGACGGCATCTCCGTGATGGACTTCGGCACGCTCGGGTGCTTACTCCGGTCAGCTACGCAATCGTGCTGCACTACTACGGTTTCATGGTAGCAATCGGTATGTTCCAAGCCGATGAACTGGTTGATGAGATGCGCGAGGTGCTGCGGCGTGCTGAATCGTTTGGCGATATTTGCGGCATCATCGTCGCCCAGTTCGCTTACGGCACGGCGCTATTACGCGCCGACAATGCGTCTCACGACGATGCGATCGATGTGCTCGAACGCGCGCGAGCCAGCATTGAGAAGCACAAGGTGATATCTCATACGATGTCGATCATCGGTGCTGATCTTGCCATTAGCGCCGCCCGCAAAGGACGCCGGGACGAAGCGCTCGATGAACTCCGATCCTTGTTCGCGCTGCACATCGATGGCGGCCTTCGAGTCGAGGTTGGCTGTACCGGTGAGGCCCTAGTCAGCCTCCTTATCGATCGCGGTGCCACCGACGATATCGCCGAGGCGCGCCGCATCGTCGACAAGTGGCGGTTCCGGCGGCCCAACATCCCCGCGACGGACCTGTGGTGGCTGAAGGCGCGTGCCTTGTTGGCCAAGGCCGAAGGTGACGTCGACGGTTACGGTGAGCTGGCTACGCAGTACCTTGAGCTCTGCCAAAAGCTTGATGCCCGTGGGCGTCTCGCGGAAGCCTGCCGAATGGCCGGCAGGGAGATCACAGGCGAGAGGCGGACATAGATGGCGACGATACTGGCCTATACCTCGCCCGCAATTGGTCACGTACTGCCGATCAGCGCGCTGCTGTCAGAGTTGTCCCATCGTGGCCACTCGGTTCATCTGCGCACGTTGTCCACTGGTGCGGAGATCGGGCAACGACTCGGCTTTACCACGGACGCAATCGATTCACGGATCGAGGAGATAGAACACGACGACTGGAAGGCCCCAAACCCTCGTGCCGCGATCAAGATGGCCGCTGCCGTCTTCAGCCGTCGGGCGGCGTATGAGCTCGACGATCTCACGGAGGCCATCGGGGGGGCACGGCCCGAAGCGTTGCTCATCGACGTGAATTGTTGGGGCGCATTGTCCGTCGCCGACGCCGGTGAAATTCCATGGGCTTGCTTCTCGCCTTATATTCCGCCGCTGCGCGTGCGCGGAATACCTCCGTTTGGCCTGGGTCTCAGACCGGTTGCCGGCATGCTGGGGCGGATACGCGACGCTGTGATGCGGCCTCTCGCGAATGGAGCCATTGACAAAGTAATGTTGCCGCCGCTGAACGACATTCGCATTGGCCTTGGTGTGCCACGCGTCGCGTCGGCGGACGAATTCTGGAGGCGAGCGCCGCTGATGCTACTGGCGACGGGGAAGCCATTCGAGTATCCCCAAGGCGATTGGGGCAACGCCGTTGAAATGATCGGCCCATGTGTGTATGAACCTAAGTCCGAAACGGCGCCGGACTGGTTGGCGTCGATAGACAGACCGATCGTGCTCGTCACCACATCGTCGGAAAAGCAGGACGATGCGAAGCTGGTAGCCACGTCGATTGCCGCGCTGGCCGACGAACCGGTGCACGTGGTAGCGACATTTCCGGCGGGGTTGCCCGACGGGGTCATCTCCGCACCCAATGCGACGGTGCGGCTCTTCGAGCCGCACGGTGTGGTGCTCGACCGTGCCGTGTGCGCGATCACCCACGGCGGAATGGGCGCGACTCAAAAGGCGCTTGCTCGTGGCATACCGGTGTGCGTAGTACCGTTCGGACGCGATCAGTTGGAGGTCGCACGCCGGGTGGAGGTAGCCCGGTGCGGCACCCGACTGCCGGCGAGGAAACTGTCGGTGGAACGTCTGCGCATGAAGGTGCGAGAAGCGATGAGTATGGGTGATGGCGCGAGACGGGTCGCAGCGGGTTTCGCCGCCGCGGGTGGGGTGGCCCGCGGGGCCGACCTCGTCGAGCAGCGAGTGCTTACACGCCCTGTCACCTGAAGGCCGTCTCGAAACAGAGCTGGCGCAATGCGAGGCGCCGGCTATGACGACAATTCTGCGAACCCCGTAGGAGGAGAAAGCCGCTCCTTACTCTCTTGCGGTTTCGTGTCTGGTGCCAGGCGGCACGGTCGGAGGCCACGATTGCATCCACTGCGGCGTCGATCTGGCGCGGACTGCCGCGCTTGTCTTTCGACACCAAAACCGGACCGTCGGCCCGCGTGTACGGCATTTCCGCATGTCGCACCGTACCGACCACGCCGGAGTCCGGGGAGTGCGCTTTGTCCACTCACACTAGAGGGGTAGAGAGGGTCAACGTCAACTAATTGGTTGGGCCGCGGCTTCCCGTCCGCCGTCAACCGGCTCATGGTGTCGCTCTCATCTGTCGCGGACGCTACAGTAAGCAATTCAGTATCTACCGACCTGCCGCGAGTGAGGACGAATAACCATGGCTGAGGCCGATAACAAGGCCCGAAACGCGGCCCGGAACAAGCCGCCCGATTGGGCCGAGACGCTCGAGGACCTCGACCGGCGCCGTGATCACTCGCTCGCCATGGGAGGCCCGGAGCGGGTCGACAAGCACCACGGCAAGGGCAAGCTCGACGCCCGCGCGCGCATCGAGCGACTTCTCGACCCGGGCACCTTCCGCGAACTGGGCATGCTCGTCGGCGGTGAGATCGCGGCCGACGCTATCGTCACCGGCTCGGGCCTGATCAACGGCGTGCCGGTGATGGTGGGTGCGGAAGACTTCACAACGTTGGCCGGCAGTATCGGGCCGGGGGGCAACTCGAAGCGTTACCGGATCGCCGAACTGGCACTGCGCGACCGCATTCCGCTGGTCATGCTGCTCGACGGCGCCGGCTTTCGTCCGACCGGTGGCCACTACGGACGCACCCCGACCGACCTGCTTGCCCAGACGCAGTGCTCGGGCCGGGTGCCGACCGTCGGTGCGGTGCTCGGCCCCTCGGCAGGACACGGCGCCCTCGTTGCCCCGGTGTGCGACTTCCGAATCATGAGCAGGCAGGGCACCATCTTCACCGCCGGCCCACCCGTCGTCAAAGAGTCGACGGGCGAAGATATCTCGAAAGAGGAGTTGGGCGGACCGGACGTCGCGCTGCCCAGCGGGGTCATCCACAACGTCGCAGAGGACGACGAATCCGCGCTCGACGACATCCGCCGGTACCTGTCGTATTTCCCGCCGAGCGCCTGGTCCTATCCGCCGTCGCTGGCAGCGGACGAGACCGCGCAACCGCGACCGACACCGGAGTTGCTGGACATCGTCTCCCGCGACAATCGCCGCGTCTACGACATGCGCGCGGTGCTGGATGTGGTCTTCGACCGTCCCGACTGGTTCGAAGTCCAACCGGCGTTCGGTAAGGCGATCATCTGCGCACTGGCCCATCTGGGGGGACATCCGGTCGCGGTCGTCGCCAACCAGCCGAAGGTGCTCGCCGGATCCATCGATGCCGACGCCGCCGACAAGGCAGCACATTTCATCCTCGTCGCCGATTCCTTCCACTTGCCGATCGTGTTCCTCGCGGACAACCCCGGCATGCTGCCCGGCAGTCGCTCCGAACGCCAGGGGGTGCTGCGCAGTGGAGCGCGGATGTTCGCCGCCCAAACCGCCGCGACGACCATCAAGTTGCACGTGACGCTACGCAAGGCGTACGGCTTCGGCTCGATGGTCATGTCGCTGCTCGGATTCGACC
>JAVROZ010000550.1:0-3904 GCA_032162485.1 Mycobacterium sp. | reverse complement strand
TGACCGCGAGTGCGCCGTCCGGGTTTTCCGTGCCGTCGACGAAACCCAGCAGGTCACGGTTGTCGAAGAAGCGAAAGCCGTGCACCTCGTCGACCACGGTCACCGCGCCGGCCATCGCTTTGACGATGTGGCCGGCCAGTTCGAAGCACACGTCGAGGGTCTCCGCCCGAATATGGAACAGCAGGTCGCCTTCAGTGGCGGGCGCCGTATGGACCGGGCCTTCCAGCTCAATGAACGGATGTAGTTCGGCGGGCCGAGGGCCCGAGAACAATCGGTCCCAGGCATCGGAGCCAATGGAGGTGATCACCGACAATCGTTTGGTGGGGTCGCGGAAGCCGATCGCCCGCACCAGTCCGGATATGTCGGCCAGCGCATCGTGGACAGTCGCTTCGCCGCCGTCGTCGATGGTGGCCACCAAAAAGATGGCGGCCGGAGTCAGGGGCGCCAGGATGGGCTGCGGCTGAACAGCGGGCACAAACAAGACCCTAACGCCACCGCTAATGCGGTGATGCTAAACATGGCTACATGGTGGCCACCGCCCTTGGCCTCGGCGAATTTGTCGACGCGTCTCCGTCGCCTTTCCACGTCTGCGCGACGGTGGCAATCCGGCTGCTCGACGCCGGCTACACCGAACTCAGCGAAAGCGATCGCTGGCCGGAAGAGCCTGGCCGCTACTTCACCGTTCGAGCCGGATCGCTGGTCGCCTGGAGTGGCCGTGCCGGCCTGACTCCGTTCCGGATCGTCGGCGCGCACACCGACAGCCCCAACCTGCGGGTCAAGCAGCATCCCGACCGGTCGATTGTCGGCTGGAAGGTGGTGGCGCTGGAACCCTATGGCGGCGCGTGGCTGAACTCCTGGCTGGATCGTGATCTGGGCATCAGCGGACGTCTGTCGGTGCGGGACGGCAGCACCATCGTGAACCGGCTGGTCCGGATCGACGAACCGATCCTGCGGGTGCCGCAGTTGGCCATCCACCTTGCCGATGACCGCAAGTCGGTGACGCTGGATCCGCAGCGGCATGTCAACGCGGTCTGGGGTGTGGGGGATGCGGTCGGGTCATTTGTCGGCTACGTCGCCGAGCGCGCCGGGGTGGCCGGGGCGGATGTGCTCGGCGCCGATCTGATGACGCACGACCTGAGCCCCTCGGCGGTGATCGGTGCCGATTCAAGCCTGCTGAGCGCACCGCGGCTGGACAACCAGGCCAGCTGCTACGCGGGACTGGAAGCGTTGTTGGCCGTTCCGACGACCTCCGGCCCGGCCACGGACGGGTTCGTGCCGGTGTTGGTGCTCTTCGACCATGAGGAAGTCGGCTCGACCTCGGACCACGGCGCGCAATCCAACCTGCTGGGCACGGTCCTGGAACGCATTGTGCTGGGCGCCGGCGGCAACCGCGAAGACTATCTGCGATTGCTGCCGGCCTCGCTGTTGGCCTCCGCCGACATGGCGCACGCAACACATCCCAACTATCCGGAGCGCCATGAGCCGGGACATCTGATCACTGTCAACGGGGGACCGGTGCTCAAGGTGCACCCGAACTTGCGGTACGCCACCGACGGGCGCACCGCTGCGGCCTTCGCACTTTCCTGTCAGCAGGCCGGTGTGTCGCTACAGCGTTACGAGCACCGAGCCGACCTGCCGTGCGGTTCGACAATCGGACCGATGGCCTCCGCGCGCACCGGCATCCCGACCGTCGACGTCGGCGCCCCGCAACTGGCCATGCACTCCGCCCGAGAACTGATGGGTGTGCACGACGTCGCTTCGTACGCGTCGGCATTGGGTGCATTCCTGTCACCCAGCAATTCTGGGCATAGGGTTTGACGTATGGCACTCAACGTAGAAATGGTCACGTTCGACTGCGACGATCCCGCAAAGTTGGCCGCATGGTGGGCCGAGAACTTTGACGGCACTACCCAGGAATTGCTGACCGGCGAATTCTTCGCCGTTGCTCGCACCGAAGGGCCCCGGCTCGGATTTCAGAAGGTGCCCGACCGCACACCTGGAAAGAACCGCGTGCACCTCGATTTCGCCGCCGAGGACGTGGACGCCGACGTGGCGAGGCTGAAGGCGGCCGGAGCCACCGAGGTAGGTGGGCGCCGGATCGGCGACAACTTCCGTTGGGTGGTGCTGGCCGACCCTGAGGGCAACGTCTTCGACATCGTCGGTCAGTAATCCTGGATCGTCGGTCAGTAATCCCGGTGGGTCACTGGTCGAGTCCGAAAATCGGGCGGCGGGTCGGGGTCGTGCACCCCATCGAGGATGGTGTCGATCAGCTGGTCGATCAGGTCCTCGGTGGGCAGTCTTAGCTGTAGCCGCGAGTCGTGATCCGCAGGTCGAAGAGCGGCCAGTGACGAGACAAGTTCCTGTTCTCCGGTCCCCGGTGCGATGTCAGCCCATTTTCCGGCGGGAACCTAGACTGTGTGCGTGACGAGCCCGCACACCCCCGTGACTGACACCGTCGAGCACGCCGCAACCACCCCCGACCAGCCGCAACCTTTTCATGAGCTGGGTCTCAAAGACGACGAGTACCAGCGGATCCGCGAGATCCTCGGCCGTCGGCCGACCGACACCGAGCTGGCGATGTATTCGGTGATGTGGAGCGAGCACTGCTCATACAAATCCTCCAAGGTCCACCTGCGCTACTTCGGCGAGACCACCACCGACGAGATGCGAACCGGCATGTTGGCCGGCATCGGGGAGAACGCCGGCGTCGTAGACATCGGTGATGGTTGGGCGGTCACCTTCAAGGTCGAGTCCCACAACCACCCCTCCTACGTGGAGCCGTACCAGGGCGCGGCCACCGGCGTCGGCGGCATCGTCCGCGACATCATGGCCATGGGAGCGCGGCCGGTCGCCGTGATGGACCAACTCCGGTTCGGTGCCGCTGACGCCCCCGATACCCGCCGCGTCCTTGACGGTGTGGTCCGCGGCGTCGGCGGTTACGGAAACTCGCTGGGACTGCCCAACATTGGCGGCGAGACCGTCTTTGACGCGTGCTACGCCGGCAACCCACTGGTTAATGCGCTGTGCGTCGGCGTATTACGCCAGGAAGACCTGCATCTGGCGTTTGCCTCGGGCACCGGAAACAAGATCATCCTGTTTGGGGCGCGTACGGGTCTCGACGGGATCGGCGGGGTTTCGGTGTTGGCGTCGGACACCTTCGATGCCGAGAACTCGCGAAAGAAGTTGCCGTCGGTGCAGGTTGGTGACCCCTTCATGGAGAAGGTGCTTATCGAGTGCTGTCTCGAGCTCTATGCCGGCGGCCTGGTGATCGGCATTCAGGACCTGGGTGGTGCCGGATTATCCTGTGCCACATCGGAGTTGGCATCCGCTGGCGATGGCGGCATGGCAATCGATCTGGATACCGTGCCGTTGCGCGCCAAGCAGATGACACCCGCAGAGGTGCTCTGCAGCGAGTCGCAGGAGCGGATGTGCGCGGTGGTCGCACCGGAGAATGTCGATGCGTTCCTAGCGGTGTGCCGCAAGTGGGAAGTGCTGGCCACCGTGATCGGTGAGGTCACCGACGGCGACCGGTTGCGCATCACCTGGCACGGCGAGACCGTCGTCGACGTGCCGCCGCGCACGGTGGCCCACGAAGGGCCGGTGTATGAGCGTCCGGTGGCACGACCGGAAGCGCAGGATGCGTTGAACGCGGATTCTTCGAAGAAGTTGCGCCGCCCGGTCACCGGTGTCGAACTGCGCGCGACTTTGCTTGCGTTACTTGATAGTCCGCACTTGTGCAGTCGCGCGTTCATCACCGAGCAATACGACCGGTACGTGCGCGGCAACACAGTGCTGGCAGAACACGCCGACGGCGGCGTGCTGCGCATCGACGAGGCGACCGGTCGGGGCATAGCGCTGTCGACCGATGCCTCGGGGCGCTATACCCAACTCGATCCCTACACCG
>JAVROZ010000549.1:0-4493 GCA_032162485.1 Mycobacterium sp. | reverse complement strand
GCGGCAGAATCATCGACTCGACCTGGGTGGGCCGGTCGGTGGTGCCCATCATCCGGGGGACGGAATGGCCGTGGATGTCGGCGTCGAGGACCCCGACGGACAAACCGCGGGTGGCCATCGCCGCGGCCAGGTTGACCGTGACAGTGGATTTTCCCACGCCGCCCTTGCCCGAGGCGACCGCATACACCCGGGTCAGCGAGCTGGGCTGGGCGAACGGAATGACGGGTTCGGCGGCATCGCCGCGCAACTGCTTGCGCAGCTCGGTGCGCTGTTCGTCGTTCATCACGTCAAGGCTGACCCGCACCGCGCCGGTACCGGGCACGTCGGCGACCACCTGGGTCACCCGCTCGCTGATCTCGGACTTCTTCGGGCAGCTGGCCGTGGTCAGGTAGATCTCGACGTGCACGGCGCTGGCAGGACCGACGTTGACGCTCTTCACCATCCCGAGTTCGGTTATCGGGCGCCGTAGTTCGGGGTCGATCACCTTCGCCAACGACGAGCGGATGGCGGCGGTCAGAGCGGCGGTGTCATCTTGGGTTGCGGACATCACCGCCGAGTCTAGGCGGCGTGCGCCGCGATCAGCTCAGGGCTGGTCGAACGGTCAGCTGACGGGGGTGAGCACCGGCTCGCCGGGTGCCGGCGGGCTCGGCTGTTGCGGACCTGCGGGCTTGGGTGACGGGGAGGCGTTTGGCGCCCTCGGGGCCGGCGCCGCCGGAGCTGCCGGTGAAGCGGTCGGCGCCGCTGGTGCAGCCGGGGCAGGGGCCATCGGATCCTGGAACGGCGGCGCGGCCGGGGGAGCCGCGGGGGCCAAGACTATTCCGCCGTTGGGGATGGGGGCTGTGCCGGGCGCAAGCGAATCCGGGGTCTGGGAGCTCAGGCAGATCAGGGTGCAGCCTGGCGTGGCGGCGGGCGCGGCGGGCTGCGACTGGTTGGGCGGTAGCCACGGCCACATCGGTGTCTGCAGCTGCGGTGACTGCGAGATGATCGCCGGCTGACCGAAGTCGATCAGCGGAACGTGTTGCAGCGTCGGGTCATAGCTACCCAGGCCGTTGGCGTTCAGCGGCAGGTTGGGGCCGAGACCCTCCGGGTGCTCGAGGTGGGCATCACCGATCGGGGGTGGTGGCCCGGTGATAGGCGGCAGGTCGACCGGGACCACTCCGGTGGCGTAAGCCGCCGCCCAGCCGAGCACGTTCTGGGCGTAGGACATCGAGTTGTTGTAGCGCAGGATTGCGGCCATCACCTGCGAGGGATCCCGCAGGTTGAGCCCACCGCTGCACAGGTACCGGGCGGCGGCCAGGGTCGCGTCGAACAGGTTCTGCGGGTCGGGGATGCCGTCGCCGTCGCCGTCGGCCGCGTAGCGCGCCCAGGTGCCGGGCAGGAACTGCATCGGACCCATCGCGCGGGCGTAGCTCACCCGATTTTCCTGGTTGCTCTGGATGATGACCTCGTTACCGGGCAAGGAACCGTCCAGCGCCGGACCGTAGATCGGATTGGTCGCGGTGCCGCGGGCATCGGTGGCGCCACCGTTGGCGTGCATCGATTCGATGCGCCCGATGCCGGCGAGCAGGTTCCAGCTGACGCCACAGGCCGGTGCCGCGACGCCCATCTTATGCTCGGCGTTGCGGTAGGCCGACAGCGCCATAATCGGAATCCCAAGGGTGCCTGGCGCACTCACGATGGTTGGCGGCGGCGGAGCGGAACTAGAGGCCGAAGCAACGTGGAAGCTGGTCGGTACCCGCTGGATCGAGATGACCGTCGGGCCGGACAGATCGACGCGGGGGGCCGGGCCCACCGCGGCCACCGGCGTGATGGCAGTGCGTACCGTGGGGTTCTTTCCGTGGAATGTGGGCGCCGTAGCGCCGACCGTGCTGGCGAGGACCAACGGAGAAATGATGGCAAGGCCGAATGCCGGCCGTGCCACGCGAAGTGCCTGCTGCCGCACGATTGTGACGGCCGGCTTAGCCCCCCAGCGTCCCGCTATGCGCACCTTGACCGTCCTCAAAATTTGTGCCCGCCGCGAAACCTACTTGTTACCTTCGTGAACTAGATCACCATACATAACTCTCGTCACGGGAGTTGCGCAATGGCGGACTGATTTCTCAGCCCGATTTCTTAGCACGCCGCTCGGCGCCGTCGGTCACTCGAGTCGCGTTTTCCGGTACTGGCGACTGCAGATCCGCCAGCAGCGTGCGCAGGCTTTCCAGCTCGTGTCGCAGATAGTCGCGAGTCGCGACCTCGCCGATGGACAGTCGAAGTGCGGCCAATTCGCGGGCCAGGTACTCGGTGTCGGCCTTGGTCTGTGCGGCACGGCGCCGGTCCTCGTCCAAAGTGACCCGGTCGCGATTCTCCTGGCGATTCTGGGCGAGCAGAATCAGCGGGGCCGCGTAGGCGGCCTGCGTGGAGAAAGCCAGGTTGAGCAGGATGAATGGGTAGGGGTCCCAGCGCCAGTGCACGACCACCAGGTTGAGCACGATCCAGATGATCACGAACACCGTCTGCAGCAGCAGATAGCGGCCGGTGCCGAAGAACCGGGCGATCGACTCCGTAAGATTGCCGATGGTCTCGGGGTCCAACCGCGGAGTGAACCGACGCGACGTTCGCGGGGTGTACAGGCGCCGCGGCGCTGGCGAGTTGCTCATACCGTGTCTCCGGATCTGGGTGGCCGGCCAGCGGGATCAAGCTGCGGTACATCCACCCGCCAGTCATGTGGCAACAGATGATCCAGCAGGTCGTCCACGGTCACCGCGCCAAGGAGGTGGCTTTGGTCGTCAACGACCGGACCGCACACCAGGTTGTAGGCCGCAAAATATCTCGTCACGGCCGCCAGCGGGGTCTCCGGTGTCAGGCTGAGCAGGTCGGAGTCGACGATTCCGCCGACCAGTTCGGCCGGCGCTTCGCGTAGCAGTCGCTGCAAGTGCACGCAGCCCAGATAGTGCCCGGTCGGGGTCGCCGTCGGCGGCCGCGCCACGAACACCATCGACGCCAGCGCTGCAGTCAGGTCGGGATCGCGGAGCCGGGCCAGCGCTTCGGCGACCGAGGTGTCCGGGGTGAGCACCACCGGATCGGAGGTCATCAAGCCGCCCGCGGTGTCGGGGGAGTGCTTCAGCAGCCTTCGCACCGGGTCGGAGTCGTCGGGATCCATCCGGGTTAGCAAGACCTCGGCGTCGGTTGGATTCAGCACGCCGAGCAGGTCGGCCGCGTCGTCGGGATCCATCTCCTCCAGCACGTCGGCGGCGCGGTCGGTGCCCAACTGTGACAACACCTCAGCCTGATCCAATTCGGGCAACTCCTGCAGAATGTCGGCCAGGCGGTGGTCGGTCAGCGCTTTGAACACCTCATATCGGCGCTTGGTCGGAAGTCCACGGATGGCATCGGCGACGTCGACGGCACGCCGTCCCTCGAACTGATCGAGCAGTTGCGCCACGCCCTGTCCCGGCATGGCCAAGGCTGACGGTGTCAATCCGTGCACGTTCTGCCAGTCCACTATGTGCATCGGCCCGCGCCGTCGGAGCCGTCGGTGGGTACGGACAGCCACCCTGGACACCACCCAGTCCCGGGTTCGGGTTTGCTCGATACCCAGATCGGTGACCACGACGTCGACATCGGCAAGCTCCGGCAGATCGGGATCGTGGACTGTGACCGGTGTGTCGAGCACCTGGCCCATCGCCAGCACTTCGCCTGGGCGCTGCTCGAAATGTCGTAGCGAGACGTTGCCAGATCGCAGCGTCACCGCGTTGGGCTCGATCGCGGCAACGCGCAGGATCGGTATGAAAATGCTGCGGCGGGTCGCCAAATCGACGACGAGCCCGAGCACCCGCGGTTGCTGGCGGACAATGCTGATGCTGATCACGACATCACGGACGCGCCCGAATGATTCGCCGAGAGGCCCGAGCACAATCATCCGCGGTAACCGCGCCACGTAAACCCTGTTGACCGAACCCATAGGGGAGAGCGTAGGCAGCGCCGGACGGGTCGGCAGGTTGGGCAGGCGGTTAGGCCGTTAGGCCGTCAGGACCCCACCATGCCGAACAGCACGACGACGAAATAGAGCAGCAGTGTCGCCACGCTGATCACGATGCCACCCACCGCCAGGCCGTGACCCTCCTCGCGGGTCTGTTTGATCTGGTTGAGCCCGACCGAGCCGCAAACGATGCCCACGATCGAGCCGACGCAGCAGAAGACGCCGAGGATGCCGGCGATCAGCGAGGTGATCGCCATGGTGTTCATGCCGGACTGAAGTGCGCCGTAGCCGCCGGCATAGTCCCATCCCGTGTTGTAGCCGGGCTAATACCCGCCGGGATGTCCGCCATATGGGCTGGGCTGGGCTGGGCTGGGCGGTGGCGGTGGATACTGCGGATACATGGGTGGCCGGTAAGCGGCCGAACTGTCCGGGTAGGTGGGATAACCAGGCGCCGGATAGACCGGATAGACCGGATAGGTCGGGTAGTCCACTACCGATGACGACGCAGGCGAAGCCCATGGCGCGTCCGAAA
>JAVROZ010000548.1:0-5181 GCA_032162485.1 Mycobacterium sp. | reverse complement strand
CCTCCGGGTTTAGCACCGCGTGGATCGATCAGGTCACGAAAGCCTTCGGCCCGGTATACGGACGCGCCGAGGTTCCGGACCCGTTCGGTCAGCGCCCTATCCGACGTGACGACGCGAATTTCACCGGGGTTGACATCTGCCTGCACCAGTCGGACGATCTCGTCGTCGGCCGAATTGGCGGCCGCTCTGGGCGCATACGCGACCTCGATCATCGACGAGCGGATGGGAGCCGACGGCGGACGCTCGAACACCACGGTGACATGGTCGGCTTCGGCACTTGCCGGTGGGGACGCCCACTCGTCAAGCCTTTCCACCAGCGCGACCATCGCGCGCTGGCGGTTCTTCCACCAGCCATCCGGTCGACTGCCGATCACGTTCATCCCGTCGACGATCCAGCGCACACCTCACGGTACTTTGACGCCGAATTTGTCCCGTGCCCCGACGCTTCAGAACCACCGGCGCTTCCGGGTTCTCCTGTTCTGCTGGGTGACGGCATTCTCTTCCAGCGCCCCGAGGGCGTTGATGACCTCTAGCTGCGAAAGGAGGAGCAGGCCATTGAGCTGCTTCAGTCGATCCGGGTTGTTCGCGATCTCGTCTTCATCGTCGACATAGATGAGCAGAAACTCCCGCAACGCCTGGCTGCCGGTCATCCGCTCGGGGACTTTCATCTGCCGCAGGATTGTTGCCATAGCGGGCTCATCGGTCACAAACATCGCTCCTTCACGATCGAGTGTCAGCGTTAGCGTAGGAGACCGGCCCAACCGTGGGGGCGGTCTAGGGTTATTGCTGGTCACCCGAGCGATTCGCTATGGGACACCAACCTCAACCAGAGGCGGGCACGCTAGCCGAATCGGTCAGAGCAAGCGCTGACCGACCTGCTCGTCGCCTTGACCTTCTTGTTGCTTGTCGTCTTGGTCGTCGGCGGGGCCGGTGGCCGACGCCAGACTGGGTTTGGAGGCGCCTCCGGCAGACGCGCCAGCGCCCATCCCGCTGCCAATCGGCGCTCCGCCACCCATCGCCGATGACCCCGCGCCCGCGGCCGCCGAGGCAATCGGCGATGACGGCGCTTCGACCATGCTCCCTACCAGTGGGTTGCGGGCCGCCGCACCAAGTTCGCTTTGCAGCGCAGCTGCGCCCAATCCGGCGCCCCCGCCCGAGCCGCCGGCCGATCCGAGCCGGGACATGGGATTGGCACTGAACATCAAGGCGCCGGCGGCGGTTTCGTCCGAATCGCCGTACATACGGGCGATGTCCGATAACGCCGAGCCGGTCCGCATCAGTTCTTCCTGTGCCGCCGTGTTCGACGCGAGCATCGTCGCGGCTTCCTGCGCAAACGCCATTGCTGCTTGCATCGAAACCTCTTCGCCGCCCGCAGGAATCAGCCCGCTCAACACCGACATTGCCGCCGTCGAGCCGGCATTGATGCCCTGGCTACCGATGTCGACCAGTTGTGAACCGATGTCGCCGGCGGCCGGATCGTGGGACATGGAATCCATTGCCATGTGCGTGCTGCTCCTGTGTAGGTGACCTTCGTGCAGTCCGGCGACCAAGGGGCGCCGGCGCGACTAGCCACCGCAAACTGCGCTCCATTCGTGCAGGACAACACCACAATTCTAAGGTCTGCATGAGGGTTCTCGAGGCACCTTTTTGCGCCTTGCCCCGCCAGGCCCACCTGCCCGCTGAGCACAATGCGCAAAACCGCGAAATCGCCGCTTATTCCGACTATCGCCCACAAGCGCCACACATTCCGGTCTACGCATTAGTTTCGATTTCAACACACAACGCGAATTGCGACGCGAAGGATACCGGCATCAACCGCATTATTCGCGACTAGCAGTGTCGCCGGTTTTCGCAACCGCGGGGAACTCGGCAGTGCTAAAGACGAGGGAGTACACCGATGCAACCCATGACGTTTCACCCGGTCGTTGGCGATATAGGTGCACAGCTGGTCCAGATCGGCGTCAATTGCGTCGATACGGGTAGCCAGGCCTCGATGTCGTTGACCGGGCTGGTTCCAGCCGGTGCCGAGGAGATATCGGCGCAGGCTGTGATGGCTTTCCATGCCGAAGCCACCTCGATGCTGAACCTGAATATGGCGGTCCAGGAAGAGCTGATGCGGGTAGGCGCCGCCCTGTCCCGCATTGCCCAGACCTACACCGATGTCGACGAAACGGCCGCCAGGGCCGTCGCCTTCAACTCCCTCCCGATGTCCAACCCGTGGTCGCACGAATAAACACCACCGACAAAAACAATCGGCCAACAATCGAGGAAGAAAAACGTTCTGCCCCGCTCTGATATTCGACTCGGAGTGAATATCGTCACCCTGCAAAATAATGTCCACGAGTGGAAATCAGCGTCGACTGCTGGGTCACGAAGGTGCGCCGGTAATCCTGGCGAGCCGAACAACGTCGTCGATCTGGCCGACCAGGCCGGGTTCCTCGCCGAGTGGGCCACCGGAGCCGCCGGCTGCTGGAATGCGCCTGGGTATACCACCGCGCGATCGACCTCGACGGTCCGCGGCAGTTTGATCATTACCTTCAATGGGACGGCTGCGCCGCGGCATCCCCGCTCGATGCCGAACGGGCCCCCGTGGCATCTCGCCGTGCTCCAAACCCGGTGGCCGCTGGGGCACCACAGATCAGCGCGGGGAGCGCGCCGCTGAGTTGCGGGTGGCGACGAACTCTTGTTCGGGCCGTCCCGTGGTCCCGTAACGCAGTCCGACGGTGACCTCACCGGTGGTTGCCAGCGACGCCAGATATCGTTGCCCTGTCGCCCTCGAAATCCCGATCGCCGCGGCCACCTCCGCCGCAGACATCGGCGCCTGCGAGGATTGCAACGCCTGCAGCACAAGCTTTTTGGTAGGAGAAGCCACCGCTGTGGGGGATTGCACCGGGACGATCCTGGGACGCAGCGCGTCCAGCGCAGCGTCCACGTCGGCGGCGCTGAGGTTGGGGCCCGACAATATCTTGCGGTAGCGGGCGTAACCCGATAGCCGGGCGGCGAGTTCCGTGGTCGCAAAGGGCTTGACCAGATAGCTGACGGCACCGGCGGTCACGGCCGCCCGGATTGTCTCGGCCTCGGTGGCCGCAGTCAGGACCATGGTGTCACCGCGTAGTTCGCGCACCAGGTCGACGCCAGAGCCGTCGGGCAGGTAGACGTCCACCAGCGCCAGGTCAACCGGGTCGGCCTCGCGTGCGGCCGCGAGGGTGTTGACGGTGCCGACCACCGCGAAACCTGGCATCGCGTCGACGATCCCCGCGTGCATGTTGGCGACACGGAAATCGTCGTCGACCACCAGCACGGTCAAGTCTGAGTTGCCCATTGCTCCTCCTCGGTCATTACACCCGGCAGCCGGGCGATGAACTCAGCCCCCGACAGTTCTTGTCCCGAAGCTGGATTGCCCGAACTCGACAACCAGAGCTCACCACCGAGGGAACGGCTGATCTGGCGCGATAAGGCGAGCCCAATACCGCGCCCACCGGGTATTCCAGAGTCCGGTTTGGTCGAGGTGCCCTCGGTAAACAGCTTCTCGACAAAGTTGGAAGCGACACCGTCGCCACTGTCGGCAACCGTGACGTGCAGCGTCGAACCCTCCTGCAGTAGCTCGACTTCCACGGCTTTGGCGGAGTTCTCGCTCGCTCTAGCGGCATCGATCGCGTTGTCGATCAGGTTGCCCACCACGGTCGTCACGTCCACCGGCAATTCGAGCCTGCCGGAAACCCAGGTGTTTTCGCCGATCTTCAACGTCACGCCAGCTTCGCGGGCAGCAGCCGCCTTGGCCGCCAAGAATGCCTGCAGGTGGGTATCCCCGATGGAATCGATGCCGGGTACTGCCGACCCCAGCGGTCCGGAGCCGAGCAGCTCCTCGAGATACTGCAGCCCTTCCTCGACGTGGCCGGTGTGCAGCAGCCCATTCAGTAGGTGCATACGGTTGGCGAACTCGTGGCGCTGCGCGCGCAACGCCGTGCTCATCACCTGGACGGCATCGAGTTGCCGGGTTAAGGACTCGACATCGGTCCGGTCTCGAATCACCAACGCGGTGCCCAGCTCACGACCGTCGCGCTGCACTTTGCGCGCCGACACCACAACGATTCGAGGACCGACATTGGCCAGGACGGGCGTTGAGTCCGCGGTCGTGAACACGTCGAGAACTCGTGGAGTCAAGCCGATCTCGTCGATCGACCCGCCGAGGTCGGTGCCGATCTCCAGCAGCCGACATGCCTCGTCGTTGACGAAAGTGATGCGCCCGGTCTGATCGGCCGCCAGCACACCTTCGCCGATTCCGTGCAACACCGCCGCCTGGGTGCGAACCAGCTCTGCCATCTCGGCCGGCCGCAGCCCCAGGGTCAACCCCCGCCACCGCCGCGCCAGGGCCACCGAGCCCACGACACCGATCAGCAGAGCAGCGCCGCCCAGCGGGGCCAGTACCCGCAGGTTCTTGGAGAACTGCTCGTCGAACTCTTTGGTGGAAATGCCGACGCTGACCATGCCCAGCACCCGATTCGTACCGGGTTGCAACACAGGCACTTTGGCGACGATCGATCGCCCCAGGGTGCCGGATTCATGAAGCACCTCCTCGTGCCCGGTTAAGGCTTGGGAGGGATCGGTACTGACCTTGCGACCCAACTCGTCGCGACGGGGATGCGCAAGCCGGATGCCCTGCGTGTTGGTGATGACAACGAACAACACATGGGTGCGCTGCTCGACCCGCGAGGCGACGCTCTGCAGCGGACCGGTCGCCAGTTCATTGACCAGTGCGGGATTCGAGGTGATCGTTGGTTCGTCATAGCGCGCGATGTTGTTCAACACAGTCGGGGAAGATGCCACGACGCGGGCGATATCCATGGCGTGAACACCGTATTGGAGGTCGAGGCGGTGGCGATTGAACTCGGCGAACAGCACAAACGCGACGATCAGCGTCAGCGTGACCAACACCAGTTGCAGCAGCAGTACCCGGCTGGCGAGCCGCAAGTCGATGCGACCCCTGTTGGGCATGTGGGGACTTTATCACGCGCGATGAGCAGAATGCGCAAAACTCGGACGCGGGAATCTGCGCTGGTGGGTCACCGCTACCATCAGCCCATGCGAGACTCGAAGATCCTGATTACCGGCGTGACTGGCCAGGTCGCCACCCCGGTGGCCTTGGCGTTGGCGGCTGACAACGAGGTGTGGGGCATCGCC
>JAVROZ010000547.1:0-4798 GCA_032162485.1 Mycobacterium sp. | reverse complement strand
TGCGGTCGACGGATGCTGCGGCGGCTGCGCGCCCCAGTTCGCACCGGTGGGCGGCTGATTGCCCGAGGCGGGGATTGGTCCGCTGGGCCGGGCCGACGGGATCGCCATGGCAGTCGTGGGCGGGGGGCGCCCGACCGAGCCCTGCTCACGGCGTCCGACCTCGAAGTCCAGCGCCGGACCGTCCGGGTTGCCAATATTGACGCGCTGACCGTCCTGGATATCGACGACCGGCACCCGGCGGTTATTCGCGTACAACCCGTTGAGGCTGCCATTGTCGATGGCAACCCATCGGCCCTGGTCAAAGCGCAGTAACAGGTGCACTCGGGAGATCAAGGGGTGTGCAACGCGGACGTCCGCGCGCAGGTCACGCCCAATGACTACATCGTGGCCTGCTGCGAAGGTACGTTCGGCTCCGTCATATCGCACGGTCAGCACGGGCGGGGCAGCTGATTGAGACATCGCAGCCAACTCTATCGGCACCAATGCCGCCAGTAGAAGCAGTACGTCAAATATGTGTTACCGGGCGGCCTCATTTCCCGGACTGACCGCGCCCCTACGGGATCCCCCGACATCTATATGCAGTAGGAAAACCCAGCTCCCGGACGCTCTGACAACCGGCTCAGGGGACTGTCATCACGGCGCGCCGTTGCCCCGGATGATTTCCTCGCGGCATTGACGACGAGTTTGTCCGGTCTGCTGCACGCAGACGCGGATCGGCCCTTCCTGTTCGGCGGGAGCCGGCGAT
Source organism: Mycobacterium sp. (assembly GCA_032162485.1). Lineage (GTDB taxonomy): Bacteria > Actinomycetota > Actinomycetes > Mycobacteriales > Mycobacteriaceae > Mycobacterium. Next base: position 4,053 of record JAVROZ010000547.1, on the reverse strand, counting down.
TCGCTTGGCTCAGGCGGTGCGCTAACGGTCGCACTGGCCACCGTGTTCTCCGTCAGCGACCAGATCGTCGCGTTGGAGTCCTGCAGCTTCGAGCAGTAGGCGGTGGCCCCCGTCTTAGTGGTGCCGGTGCTGCCGAGCGGGGAGCAGACCGCACCGATGGCGACGACGGGCAAGGGTACGGCCGAGGCGGTAACGGAGCCAGCGGTCCCGGTGGTGGTCGGGGCGGTCTGTTGCGTCGTGGCCGGCGACGGTGATTGGAGTGGCGCCTGGTTCGACGTCTTCGCAGCCGCAGATTTGGCCTGTTCCTCGTCGTCGGCACGTACGTATTCCCGCACCCCTAATGCGACGGCGATGACCAGCAAAATCGCCAACACCGCGGGTACGACAACGCCCGGCCGCAGCGGAGACGTCTTTGCCGGCGGCGCGGCCACAGCTTGCAGCGACGCACTCGTGGAGTCCGATTCACCGATGCCGCCCAAATGGTGGCCCAGAGCCCGCGCGAAATCGACGCACCGCAGGTAGCGGTCCTTCGGATCCTTGGCCAGCGCCTTGCTGAAGACCTGATCGAGATTTGCCAGGGCGGGGCGGCGTTCGCCGATGGCCGGCGGCGACGCGCTGAGGTGTTGACTGATCACCACTGCGGGGTTGGAGTGCTGGAACGGTGGCGCGCCGGTCAGCAGCTGGTAGGCGGACGCGGCAAGCGCATACTGGTCGGCCCGTCCATCGAGGTCGTTGCCCATCAACTGCTCGGGGGCGGCGTAGGCCACCGTGCCCACCGTCATGTTGGTCGCGGTCAGTCCGGTCGATTCACCAACCAAGCCGGCAATACCGAAGTCGGCCAACATGATTCGGCGATCCGGAGCGTCAGGTCGGGCGATGAGGATGTTCGCGGGCTTGACGTCGCGATGCAGCAGCAGGTGTTCGTGGGCGTAATCCAGCGCTTCGGCCACCGCCATGACGATCTCGACGACATCACGCCCCGGCATACCGTCGGCGTAGCGTTCCTCCAGCAACTGCCCGGCGTCGATGCCATCGACGTAGTCCATGTCGATCCACAGCTGACCGTCTGATTCGCCGCGGTCGTGCACGGCGACGATGTGCTGGTGCCACAACGCGGCTGCGGTGTCGGCTTCGCGGTGGAACCGCTCCCGGTACTCGTTATCGGCGGACACATCGGTCCGTAGCACCTTGAGCGCATCCTCGCGAGGCAATCTTGGGTGCCGAGCCAGATAGACCTCACCCATGCCGCCGGATCCCAGCCGCCGGATGACGGTATACCCGGCAAACGTCGAACCCTCCTCGAGCGCCATGGCGGCATAGTAGCCCGCAGCACGGCCAGGAAAGCACGGATCATGTCCTACCGCCCGGCATGGTCGGATTTTGGCAGTCTGGCATCGGGCAATGCGCCGGCCACGGACGACCGCAACAGCGCGTTCGACGAGTACGCGTGCCCGTGAACGTAAATAGGTCGTCAAAGTCTCGTAAACACGGTTTCGCCGCGTCGCGGCAGGTCCGCTGAACAGCATAAATTGAGGTCGGCCCGGTCGATCAGAGGGGCGCTTTGGCCAGTCCCTGTCGTTAGGAGGAAGTCATGCCGAAAAGTGAGGCGCGACTCCGCCAGCAGTTGCGCAACTACGCCGTTGAGTTGCGCCAGGTCGCCTACACCCTGCCCAACGGGGTGGGTGAGCATGATCTGCTCCGGTTGTCCGATCAGATGCGTGCCGCGGCCGATCAGGTGGTCGGCAACCGGGCTAGCTGATAGGTCATGGCCGCGGGCTGGGCCGACCTCGGCCCCCCTGTCGGTTAACTGACCGATACCGGGATTCCGTTGAGGACACCGTTGCCGGACGGCTCGTCGATGAACATCGGCGGGGACAGCACGTTGGTGTTGACGCCCGGCGAACTGTTGGCCACCGATAATTGGGTGCCTGGTTTGTCGTGTCCCCAGCCGTGCGGCATCGACACCACACCCGGTTTGATCGCGTCGGTAACCTCCACGGGCACCTTGATTTCGCCAGCCTCCGATTTCACTGTCACGATGTCGTCGTCGCTGATGCGGCGGCGGGCAGCATCGTCGGGATGCATCAACAGGGTGCAGCGGTCTTTGCCCTTCATCAGCGCCGGCACATTGTGCAGCCACGAGTTGTTTGACCGCAGGTGTCTGCGATTGACCAGAACAAGGGGGTCGGCCGGGCGTTGCAGGCGTGCGGCCAATCGGGACAGGTCATCGAGCAGGTACTGCGGCGCGAGGCGGATCTTCCGGTCCGGGGTGCCGAGGATGTCGGGTAATTGCGACACCATCGGTCCGAAGTCGATCCCGTTCGGATTGGCCTTGAGCAGATCCAACGTTAGGCCACCGGGGTTCTCGCCGTACCGATCGCCGAAGGGGCCGGTTCGCAAGGTGAGGTCCAACATCCGCTCCGGGCCTCCCCCCGAACCTGCCTGCTCGTAGAGCTGGCGAATAGTCGCGCCGTCCAGGCCCCGGGTGAATGCCAGATAGTCGAAGAAGCCATCGTCGATCGCGGCAACGTCGACGTCCTCCGCGGGCGTGCCGGTGCACAAGCCGGTGAGGCGGATCAAGATCTCCCATTCGTGTGGACGGTCACCCGGGTCGAACACCGGCACTGAGTAGTTGGCAAAGCTGCGAATCGCGAATTGCAGTACCAGATCGTCATGGTGCGGTTGCTCCAACGCCGACAGTCCGGGCAGGATTACGTCGGCGTGACGGGTGGTCTCGTTGACCCAATTATCAACCGCGATCATGGCTTCCAGCATCGGCAGGGCTTCGTCGAGCTTGTCTCCGCCGGGCGAGGATAACACCGGATTGCCGGCGACCGTGATCAACGCCTTGAGCTGACCCTCCCCCGGCGTCGCGATCTCTTCGACCATGCACGACACCGGCACCTGGCCCAGGACCTCCTTGGCGCCGCGCACCCGAGTTTTCCAGCGGCCGAATTCAGGCGCACCGCCCTCCAGGCCGGGCAACGGCGCAGTGGTGATCGACCACGCCGCGGGCCGTGGAAACATCGCTCCACCCGGAACATCGAAATGCCCGGTCAGGATGTTGATGACGTCGACCAGCCAGCTGGCTAAGCTGCCGAACTCTTGATTGCACAATCCGATTCGGCCATAGACCACCGACTTCTCAGTCCCGGCCAGCTCGCGAGCCAGCTCTCGGATACGGTCTTCGTCGATGCCCGTTACAGCGCTCACCCGGCTCGGCGGCCATTGCGCCGCCACCTCGCGCATCGTGTCGACTCCGTCGACGTGCGGCCCCGGGTTGACCAGATCCTCGGCAAAGAGGGTATGGGCCACCGCCAGCAGCAGCGCTGCGTCCGTCCCCGGCACAATCGGCAGCCACTCGTCGGCGCGGGCCGCGGTAAGGGTGCGTACCGGATCAATCACAATCACCTTGCCGCGCTTGCGGATAGCGTCGATCAGACCCATCACGTTCGGCGCGGCCAGCAGGGAACCCTGCGATGCCGCGGGGTTGGCGCCCATGATGACCAACAGGTCGGTTCGTTCGATGTCGGGCACCGGGAAGTCCCACCATCCGCCGTACATCAGATGCGACGACAAATTCTTCGGCCATTGGTCGACTGTTCCGGGTGAATAGGTGACCGGTATCCCCGACATCCCCAGCAGCACACCCGCGTAGCGGGCGAGCGAAAACGAGTGCGCCAATGGGTTGCCGGTGTAGGCGGTGACCGCGCCTATCCCATACTTGCGGATCACCGGTGTCAGCAACTCGGTGCAGCGTCGGAACGCCGCGTCCCAGCTGACCTCCTGCCACTGTCCGTCGACCTTGATCAGCGGTCGCCGGATCCGGTCTGGGTCGTCGTGCAGTGCGGCTAGGGAGACACCCTTGGGGCAGATGTGTCCGCGGCTCCACACGTCGTCGCGGTTGCCTCGGATACCGGTGACTTCCCCGGCTTCCACATGAATTTCCAAGCCGCACATGGCTTCACATAGCGGGCAGGTCCGCAGATGCTTGCCATCGACGCCGGGCTTCATCCACCCACTGTATTGCGCTACTCCGGGTAGCGGAAGTGG
>JAVROZ010000546.1:0-4186 GCA_032162485.1 Mycobacterium sp. | reverse complement strand
CGCCGCCGAGGCCGCCACTGCTCATCAGAATCAGCCGCTCGCAGTAGTCATGGTGCTGGTGGGCGAACTGCATCGCGATTCCGCCGCCAAGGGAGTGTCCGATGACCGTGACTCGCGGGATGCCGAGCGCGTCGAGGAAATCACGCAAGAACACCGCAAAAGCCCCCAACGAGTAGTCGCCGCGCGGCTTATCGGTTTGACCGTGGCCGAGTAGGTCCGGCGCGATGACGCGATACTTCGTTGACAAGGTCGGGATGACCTCGCGCCAGTTGTTGGAGTTGCCGCCCATGCCGTGGATCAGCAGCAGCACCTCGCCGGTGCCCTCGTCGCGGTAGGCGACACGGTTGCCGTGTAAGTCGATGGTCTGGAGGTTGCTCATTTTTGGCCTGCTCTGTCACTTCGGTGTGAACGGTTGGATTGTTCTTGTGAAGTGAAGTCTGTTGTGCAGGCCTTGCAGCTTTCTTGCGGCATTCTTGGAGTCTTCTAAATGCCTTCAGGCGCGTCCGTGAAAACTCGGTGCCGACCCATATGACGACGTCAGGGGAGACGACGAGTCAGTCTCTGACGCGGGTGAACACCTGATCGTAGGGGCCACCTTTGCACTGACTACCCGAAACGTCCTCCATGCCGTGACCGGAAATCGAGGCAATTGGATCCTGGGCTGGCTTTGGCAGCGAAAATACGCCGGTCATCCTCACATGACTGGTACCACCGGCTGGGCAAGGAACGTCTTCCTCGGAGTTTTCCGTCCAGGCGTTATTGGCGAAAATGAATAGTTGGTGGTCGCTGAAATCGAAAAGCACGAAACGGCTCAGGCATCGGTCCCCGCCGCGTAGGCAGAAGGTGTCCACGCTGAAGTCCTGGTCCCCCAGCTTTGGCTGGCCATTCGCCGCCGTAACCCGGGAGCGGTAAAAGCCGCGTAATCCCAAGGCCGGTGACGCCACCCGGGCCGGCAGACTCGCCGGGTCGGGCAAGCTGGAAATGTCGGCGTCGCCGGTTCGGGTGAATGTCACACTGCGTTTGCTGTAGCACCTAACCGAATCGTCTATCCATTCGCCGGCCATGCTGCCATCTGGACGTGGGAGCAGGTAAATCCAATGCCACTCTTCGATGTCTTCGTTACCGCATCTTTCGGTATCAAGGGTGACGGCGATCCAGCGTCCGTTGATGTCGTCGAATATCAAACTCGTTGGATGCTTGTAAGTTCCGGTGCTTCTCGCCGCGGTAGCCACGCACCCTTTGTTGCCGCACACTGACCGCATCTTCCACGTCTCGCTACCGGCGGGCTCCGTACCCGGTTCCGGCTTACCTGACAAACCGATGCTTTGGCCGAAGGCAAGAGTGAAGGTGCCGGTTAACGGCCCAGTGTTTGCTGTCTGTGTATTTGTGCCACCGCCACCACCGCCACCGCCGCCACTAGTCATCACGAAGGCGGCAACAAGGCCGATCACCAGGAGCACCACCGCGATGCTGCCCACCAGGATCATGCGACGGCGTTTAGGGTCCGCTTGGGAGCTGCCGGCGTTGGACCTCGGCGGCTCGGGGTGCGACGGATGGGGGCTCCAGGCCGGCCCGGCGGGGGGCACATCAGAACCGCCCGTCGGTGGACCGTATTGCCGGTACTGCGTCGCGTCGGTGTTTGATACGCCTGCACTCGGCTGCGGTGGCGCAGCCGGTGGTGGTGCCGCCGGATAGTAATTGCGGGGCGGGTTTTGCGGAATCGCGAGAGTCTGGGTTTCCGAGTGGGTCTGCTCCGCACCGCGCGGCGGGTGAGGTAGCGCCGTCGGCTGGGTGACGGCTGAGCGCGCCGCGAGCGCCATTTCGGTCGGACTTGAATAGCGCTGGTCGGGATTCTTGGCCATCCCGATCGCGATGACTCCGTCAAGCTGGACCGGCAAGCCTCGCCGAAGTGTGGACGGCCGGGGCGTCGGCAGCCCCAGATGGCCGCCAATTTGTTGTTCGATGCTTGTCCCCGGGTACGGCTGGCTACCCGTCAAGCACTCGTGGAAGACGCACGCGAGGGCATAGGTGTCGCTGCGAGGATCGGCGGCCCCGCTGCTCAATCGCTCAGGCGCCATGTAGGCCCAGGTGCCGATCACGCTTCCGGTGCTCGTCATACGCGTTTCCCCGGCAGCGCTGGCGATACCGAAGTCGATCAGGTAGGCGAAATCATTCGGGGTGACCAGAATGTTGGAAGGCTTGACGTCGCGATGAACCAGCCCGACTCGGTGCGCGTCGTGCAGCGCCGCGGCGATCTGCTCGATGATCGTTACCGCGCGTGCGGGTTCCAAAGCTCCCTCAGCGATGATGCTCTGCAGGTCGCGGCCGTTGATGAGCCGCATGTCGACGTAGAGGCGGCCGTCGATTTCACCATAGTGGTGAATCGGTACGACGTGCGGGTCGTTGAGGCCCGCTGCGGCCAATGCCTCCCGGCGAAACCGCTCCACGAACGCCGGATCGTCCGCCAGATTTGCCGGCAGCACCTTCACGGCGACCACACGCTGGGTTTCGGTGTCAAAGGCCCGCCACACGTCGCCCATGCCGCCGCGCCCAAGCAGCTCGATCAACCGGTACCGGCCGAACGGCGTCCCTTCCTCGTCCACAACCCGCTCCTGAATCAACGTAGGAATCCCTCAGCCAACTGATTCAAGTCGCAAAGTCAAGCAACGAGAACGAATCTCGCGAACTCAAAGAATTGTCATATATTGCGCACACGTCGCGCCGACGCGCCGCTGGCGATCGAGCAGCGCGGCTCAAGAACATCGCAGACTGTGGCGGCGGATACGGCAAGGTGGCGACGAAATGTCGAGTCACAGTAGATTAGTTGCGAATCGCAGGCGATGCCGCTTTGGCAGTGGCTTTGCAGTGCTTATGGCGGATCTGGCGGTGCCACAGGCGCATTCGTCACTTCGACACCCGGCACACCGACAGTTGCGCCGCCGCGGCCACGGAATAGGACAACCGTTCTGCGGTGGGTGCTCCGATGTCCCTGAAGCCGGGCCCGCAAGGCACTGACCGCCAAGACTTGTGACAACGTTGTGACACCCGCAGACTGCAATGTATGCGCGACCGCGAGACGATCGACTCAGAATTGCGGCGCATTGCGACTATGCGCCGAGCGATGCGTGCGCACGACGGTCAGCTATCGTCCCGAGAGGTTGACGCGCTGCTCGATGAGCGCCTGGGCCACCACGTGGAGGCATCCGAAACCGAGGCGGTGCAAGCGGGTGATGTCATCACCGCGGTCCGGCGTGACCGCGGCGAAACCGACGACAACACCCCTCGCCGACATCGAGGTGCGCTGCGCCGCGTCGGCCGCCTCGGCCGGCACGCTGCGTTGCCGCTATCTCTGGTGGCCGTCGCCACCGTGTTTGTGATCGTGATGATGTTTGCGGTTCACCACCCACACCCGGCGGCGGAGGCGACGGACGATCCGCCGTCGAGTGCGAAACCCCAGCCGGCTGCACCGACTGCACCCGCTCCGGCAAGTGCGGCAGCCCCGCCGCTTGCCATCGTCGACAGGGCCTTGATCGGCGTGTTGCATCAGGAAGGCGTGCCGGTTCCGAGCAACGAATACGTGATGAGTCACGGGCACGCGGTCTGTGACTTCCTCACGCAACAACCAAACTTCACCGATGCCGTCGGTTTCGGGCTGCGATCAACGTTTTGGTACGCGAATCAAAGCGGCGAATTCGCCGCTGGCGCCATTGTCTCGTACTGCCCGGAATATGAACGCCCAAGTCCGGGGCAGATGCAGCAGCCGTATCAGAATGCTCTCTCCGATTTGCAAGCTATCCAGGGTCGCCTCCAGGGCATTGAGGGCGACCTGCAAGGCATCCGAGATGGGTTGCAACCCGGCCACTAGCCGTCACCGCGGACGGCTCCACCACCGAGATCGACAGTCCACGCCGTTAATAACTGGGGCGTCTTGCGGAACTGGGGTCGTCGCTATTCAATTCGGGGCAGGCCAACTACAGCCGCCCAAGAAAGGTTCGTCGGATGATCAAGCAAATCCTTGAGGTTTCCGCCGTGTCGTTCGCCGTCGCTGTGGGAATCTCGGTGGTTGCGGCGCCGCCGGCCGTGGCGGACACCTACTGCGGCAAGTCGAGTCGCGGGGCGTCGGTTTACGCCGGTAACTCGGCGACGTCGTGCGATTTCGCCATGAGCACTGCCGAGGCGTATCACG
>JAVROZ010000545.1:0-5024 GCA_032162485.1 Mycobacterium sp. | reverse complement strand
CGAGCCCGAGCCCGAGCCGGAGCCGGAACCCGAACCGGCGCGTCCGGGCCCGATGTCGCAGGGCACGGCCGTCGTGCAGCTCCCCACGCAGCCGCCGGTGCGTCCGGCCCCGATTCCCGGGCGTCCGGCCGCCGCTCAAGTGCCACCACCGACACCGCCACGACCCGCCGTGCCGCAGCCGTCGGCTCCGGCTCCCGCCAACGGGCCGCCGGTCCACACCGAGCGACCCGGGGCACCACCGCAGGCACGACCGGATCCCAGGCTGAATCCACCTGCCCCGCCACCGGTTTCAACGCCCTTCACCAGTGCCACCCCGAGCGCTCCACCGCCGCTGCACGGCGGCCAGGACCCACGCATGCCCTCGCATACGGACCTGGGTCTGGTGCGTCGCGTGCGGCCACTTCCGCAAAGCGGGTGGCGCAAGGTCGTGCACCGGGTCACCGGCCTCAACCCCAAGGAGTCCGAACAGGAGAACACCCGCCAGCGGCTGGTAGCGCGGGTAAGTCAACCGGTGCGTGGCGACTACAGCATCGCGGTTCTGTCGATGAAGGGCGGCGTGGGCAAGACCACAACGACAGTCGGATTGGGGTCTACCTTCGCGGCTATCCGCGGCGATCGTGTCATCGCGGTCGACGCGAACCCCGACTTCGGTACCTTGGCCCAGCGCGGGCCCGATCAAAGTCGATCCACGGTGCGGGATTTGCTGTTGGACGACAACATATTTCGCTACTCCGACATCCGCAGGCATACCTCGCAAAGCACGAGCCGTCTGGAAATCCTTGCTTCCGAACGTGATCCGGCAACATCCGAGGCGTTCTCCGATGCCGACTATCGCGTGGTGATCCGGCTGTTGCAGCGGTTCTACAACCTGATCCTCACCGATTGCGGCACCGGACTGGTGCATTCGGCGATGGACAGTGTGCTGGACGAGGCCGATGCCATCGTGCTGGTTGCCTCGCCCGCCATCGACGCCGCTCGCAGCGCGCTGGCAACGCTGGACTGGCTGGAACATCATGGACGGGCGCATCTGGTGCCCAACGCGACGGTGGTCATCAGTGCCGCACGGCCGGGCAGGTCGTCGGTGGATCTGGACATGCTGGCCGCTCAGTTCCTGACTCGGATACGTGCCGTGCACGTCATCCCCTTCGACGACCACCTGGCTCAGGGGTCGGAGATCGTGTTGGACCTGATGGCCGGCCGAACCCGCCAGGCCTTTCTCGAACTGGCAGCTTCGATCGCCGATGGGTTTGCGCATACCAAGCGCGCAGACCGGACCTCGCCCGGCTGAGGCGACTGGCGCAAATCCGGTCTTGACACTTGTAGTCAACAGTTGTTGAGTTGTATTTCAACACTTGTGGACATGAGTACCGGAGACGGTTGCTCGTCAGGTTCTGGAGGTATCGGATGGGCGGCAACGGCGGAACCGCCGGTCCCGCTGGGACACCCGGCGCCGGCGGCAGCCGCGGCAGCGGTGGTCTGGTGTTCGGCCTGGATGGGCTGGACGGGCTGCCGTGACGCCGCGCGAGTTTCCCCCCGACTATCCGCCCCGCGCCGCGATCATGCCCGAGCGATTGACTTTCGTTGCCGCAGTGCGGGGAATCGCGTCGACGAATTCGACCGTCTTCGGCGCCTTGTACGGGGCAAGCCGGCTTTTGGCGTAATCGATCACCTGCTGTTCGGTGAGCGGCGCGTTGGCGTTGGGTGACGCCTGCACGACGGCGTGCACTCGACGACCCCAGCGCTCGTCGGAAAGTCCGATCACCACGACGTCGGCGATGTCGGGATGGCCGGAAAGTGCGGACTCGACCTCTGCCGGAAAGACATTGGCGCCCCCGGTGACGATCATGTCGGCCCTGCGATCGACGATGTACAGAAAGCCGTCTTCGTCGAGGTGGCCGATGTCGCCGGCGGTGCGGAAGCCATCCTCGGTCGACGGCAGCGGCGGCGCGCCACCCAGGTAGCGGTATCCCGCGCTCATCGCCGCCCGCAGATAGACATCACCGTCTTCGCCGGGACCGAGCGGCTTCTTGTCGGCATCCAGGATGCGGATCTCGGTGTCCCGGAAGCCCCGTCCAACGCTGCCTGGATGGGTAAGCCACTCGTCACCGCGCAGCGCGGTAAGTCCCAGATTCTCGGTCATGCCGTAGGCCGTGACGATCTGCTCCGGACTGAGCAGCTCGAACCAGGTACGCAACAGCGACGGTGGCATCACCGCGGCGCCCTGCAGGATGAAGACGACGCTGGACAGGTCCCGCTGCCGAATGTCGGGCAGCGCGGCGACGCGTGCCAGCATCGTCGGCGTGGCAGTGAAATTGGTGATCCGGAAGCGCTCGATTGTGTCCACAAACAATGCCGCATCAAACTTTTCGAGTATTACCAGGTGGTCGCCGCCCAACAGCATCAGGAAGGTGGCGAAGCCGTTGGTGTGATACATCGGCGCGGGCACCATGATGACCTGCGGCTTGGCCACCGGGGTCCAGTTCGCCAGGAAGGGATCACCCTGCTGAGGTATCCACAGTGACGGCGCCAGGGTCAGGATCACCTTGGGTACGCCGGTGGACCCGCTGGAACAGATGCCGTTCGCAGTGGGGGAAATCGCTGTGGGCAACGGGCCTTCGGGTTGTGTCGCCGCCAGTGCGGCCAGCTCCCAGCGGCTGGTGTCGTCAACGACGACGGCGGGGTTGATGACCGCACGCACCCGGTCGCGTTCCCACTCCGGCAGATCCCAATGCATGGGAATGGGAACCGCGCCGACCTTCCAGCAGCCCAGCGTGGCCAGCACGAGGTGTACCGAATTCGGGATGGCAATGGCCACCAGCGAACCCGTTCCTACGCCGCGAGCAGCCAGCGCCCGTCCCCACTGATTGGCGCGGGCGTCGAGTTCGCCGAAGGTGAGCGCCTGCGTGCTGTTGTTGAGCGCGACCACAGTCACCGCCGTGTCATCGTGCCGCTGTTCGGCGAGATCCTGGAGTTTGGTCCCGAACGGGATCCCGTCCTCGAACGGGTTGACCGCGACGTCGGTGGCGGGCTGGGTGCTCGTCTGACCAGCTGCACCCGGCTGCGGCGCGCTCGCGATCACCACGAAGCCGCGACTTTCCCGCTGAACAACGTCTCCAGGTATCCGTCGCGTACATCCGGAATCAGGCGCAGGCTGAGAGCGTCAGGTCCTAACGGCAACCGGATGAGCGGCTGAGTGTGCCGGTCGAGCACACTCACGTCGGACTCGTCGCAGAAGCCCAGGGCACCGAGCAGTTGGTGGGCGGTGCGCAGCACCTGACGCGCGGTCTCGGCCGCCTTGAGACGCAACACCAGGGCGTCAGCCGAAAGGATCTGTATAGGTAGCGATTCCGGCCGGCACAGGGTGTATTTGGCGAGTTCGTGCAGCCCGCGCACCGCCACCGCGGCATCCGCAACCGTAAATCTGACGGCCTGAAAATCCGCGAGCGGTTTGCCGAACTGCACGCGCGCCTGCACGTGCTCGGTGGCGATGTGCAGGGCCTGCTGCACCGCTCCAAGAATCCGCCATGATCCCAGCACGAGATGAAGATTAATGTCGGAAGCTGACACGGTTTTCGCCGGCCCTTCTGGGGTCGACAGTGTGGCCGGTACCAGAAACGGACCCAACTTGGCTCCGGTCCGGGCTGCCGGTTGGGGCTGGTAGCGGTTGGCGTCGAGGTCGGCGGCGATCCAGGCGCCGGGCAGATCGCCGTGATCGATGCGCGGAGCATCCGGATTGATAAGTGCCAGTCGTGCGCCGTCGATGGCCAGCAGCTCCTCGACAAGCGGATACGGCAGTGCCGTCGCGCCGGCGGCCTGACAGATCACGGCGCCGGCCAGCAGATCATCAGACTCCGACCGGACGTCAAGCTCGAACGCGCCGACCTCGCTCAGGGCGGTGCGGGCGGCATCCCGAACGCTGTCGTCGGTCTCGGCGCGCAGCGCCGCCTGCGGTCCACCCAGCCGGGCGAATCGTTTGACCGCAACGGCCGAGAATTCGGAAATATCCTGTGGTAGTTCAGTATTCACCGGTGCTCTCCCAACACGTCACGTGCCACCATCATGCGTTGCACTTCGATGGTGCCCGATGCCACCGTGGCGGCCTGCGCGTAGCGCCAGTGGTCGTCGACCGCCCCGTACAGCGCCGCGGAGTTGCCGCTGTCCAGCGCGGTGGCACCCAGCACTTCGAAAAGCAACTCGGCGACCTGCTGATCACAGATGGTGGTGGCAATGCGCGCCGCGCTGGCGGCCGCACCCGCCGAGGGGTTGTCCTGCAGCGATACGGCCCGGTAGGCCATCAGCCTGGCCACCCGCAGGTCGACCAGCGCTCGAGCCCATCGGGCGCGAATGGTTTCGGGTAGCCGCTCCCAGTCATCGCCGAGTTCGGCTTGCATCCGGTCCAGCAACGACTCGCATCGCGCGTAGCGGGCGATGCCGACGCGCTCGAATGCCAACGCCTCCCGCATCACCCGCCAGCCGTCCCCGGGCTCGCCCAGTATGTCGCCGGGGAAGGCCTGCAGATCGTCGAGGAACACCTCGTTGAGGTGATGCGGTCCCAACATCGATGGGATGCCCCGGACGGTGAAACCGGACCGGTCCATCGGAATCAGAAACAGACTGAGCCGCTTCGACTTCGGCGCATCCGGGTGGGTGCAGGCCGCCAGCACACACCACGACGCCATCCGTGCGTACGACGTCCACACCTTCTGGCCGTTGATGCGGTAACCGTCTCCATCCGGGACAGCACGGGTGCGCAACGACGCGAGATCGGTGCCGGCTTCCGGTTCGGAGAATCCCTGACACCAGATCACCTCGCCGGACGCGATTCCCGAGAGGTGCTTGGCCTTCTGCTCGGCCGTCCCGTAACGCATGATCGCCGGACCGACCCAATTGATGCCCATGTACTGGGGCCCGCGGGGTTCGTAGTTGGCCCACATCTCCTCGCGCAGCACGGTCTGCTGCCAGACCGAACCACCGCCGCCGCCATGCTCTTTCGGCCAGGCCAGCGCCAGTAGACCCTCGGAGGC
>JAVROZ010000544.1:0-10817 GCA_032162485.1 Mycobacterium sp. | reverse complement strand
CGGCGGCTGCGGGCCAAGGCGCGGCTGAAGTTCTTGATCAAGGACTGGGGCATAGCGAAATTCCGCGAAGTTCTCGAGACCGAGTACCTCAAGCGTCCCCTCATCGACGGGCCGGCACCTGAGCCACTCAAGCATCCGCTCGACCACATCGGAGTGCAGCGCCTCAAGAACGGACTCAACGCCGTCGGGGTCGCGCCGATCGCCGGCCGGGTGTCCGGCACGATCCTCACGGCGGTGGCGGATCTGGCTGAGCAGGCCGGCTCCGACCGGATCCGGTTCACCCCGTACCAGAAGCTGGTCATCCTCGACATCCCCGACGACCAGCTGAATGATCTGATCGCCGGCCTGGATCGGCTCGGTTTGCAGTCGCAGCCTTCGCATTGGCGCCGAAACCTGATGGCGTGCACTGGGATCGAATTCTGCAAGCTGTCGTTCGCCGAAACCCGGGTGAAAGCACAGTCTTTGGTGCCTGAGCTGGAAAGCCGGCTCGAAGACATCAACTCACGGCTCGACGTGCCGATCACGATCAATATTAACGGCTGCCCCAACTCGTGCGCCCGAATTCAGATCGCCGACATCGGGTTCAAGGGTCAGATGGTCGACGACGGAGATGGCGGCTCGGTCGAGGGTTTCCAGGTTCACCTGGGCGGCAGCCTTGGCCTGGACAGCGGGTTCGGGCGGAAATTGCGTCAGCACAAGGTCACCAGCGAAGAGATGGGCGACTACATCGACCGGGTGACGCGCAACTTCCTCAAGCACCGCAACAACGGTGAACGCTTCGCGCAGTGGGCTATTCGGGCTGAGGAGGACGACTTGCGATGAGCCAGGCGACCAAGCTGACCGAGGACGAGCTGCGGGAGCTCGCAGCGCGCGGCGCGGCTGAATTGCACGGAGCCAACGCCACCGAACTGCTGCAGTGGACCGAAGAGCACTTTGGCGGCGTCAACGGGCCTCGCGGCGGGGCGACGTGCAATTACGTAGTGGCCTCCAACATGCAAGACGCCGTGCTGGTGGATCTTGCCGCTAAAGTGCGCCCGGGGGTACCGGTGATGTTTCTGGACACCGGCTACCACTTCGTCGAAACCATCGGCACCCGCGATGCGATCGAATCCATCTACGACATCCGGGTTGTCAACGTCACCCCGGAACAGACTGTCGCCGAGCAGGACAGATTGCTGGGCAAGGACCTGTTCGCCCGTGACCCCGCAGAATGCTGCCGGCTACGCAAGGTCGTTCCGCTGGGCAAGGCGTTGCGCGGATACTCGGCATGGGTGACCGGGCTGCGCCGAGCGGACGCACCCACCCGCGCCAACGCCGCGCTGATCAGCTTCGACGAGGCGTTCAAGCTGGTGAAGATCAACCCACTGGCGGCATGGTCGGACCAGGACATGGACGACTACATAGCCGAGCACGATGCCTTGGTCAATCCCCTTGTCTACGAAGGTTATCCATCGATCGGCTGTGCTCCCTGCACGGCCAAGCCGGTCGAGGGCGCCGACCCGCGCAGCGGGCGCTGGCAGGGCATGGCCAAGACCGAGTGCGGGCTGCACGCCTCATGACGACCCTGGTGCTGACCGCGCACGGCAGTGCGGATCCACGGTCGGCGGCCAACGCTTGTGACGTCGCGCGCCAAGTGGCGCGCATCCGCACCGGCCTCGATGTGCGAGTTGCGTTCTGCGAGCACAATTCTCCAGGACTGGTCGAGGTGTTGAACGAGTGTTCCGGCGAGGCCGTCGTGACTCCCCTACTGCTGGCCGACGCGTACCACGCTCGCATCGACATCCCCCGTCAGATCGCCAGCTGCAGCGCCAGCGATCGGGTGCTGCAAGCCGATGTGCTCGGCGAAGACGACCGCCTGGTGTCGGTGCTGCGTCAGCGGGTCGCCGAGTCGATGGTTTCCCGACTCGACGACACCGTCGGCGTACTTGTGGTGGCAATCGGCTCATCGAACCCGGCGGCTAACGCCCGCACCGCCCAGGTGGCGCCCAAACTGGCGACCGGAACCCAATGGGCCGCTGTTGCAACAGCTTTCGCTACACGTCCGGAACGCTCATTGCCCGAGGCCGTGAAACGGTTGCGACACCAGGGTGCTCAGCGAGTGGTCATCGCGCCGTGGTTTTTGGCGCCGGGCCGCATTCCGGACCGCGTCGAGCGATTCGCCCGCGCCGCCGGCATCACCATGGCGGCGCCGCTGGGCGCTCACCGACTGGTCGCCGAGACGGTGTTGGATCGCTTTGATCAGGCAATGGCAGAGCGCATAGCGGCCTGACCGTGTGGCTCGGGCGGCGCGGGGTACCCCTGAAGGGTTAATACCGATCGACTGAAAGCCCGTACCCCCATGACCGCTATGCCACCGGATCCCGAGCCGTCGCAAGTTCCAGATCTTGAGCCCGGCGGAGGTGTCCCGCCGGGGTCCACTCCGCCAGACTCAGCGCAAACGTCCGGATTGTCCGAGCACCAGTCGCCTCCTAGGCGAAGACTTACACCTCTGGCCGTGGTCAGCCTCATTGCGGTTGTCGTCTTCGTGCTGTTGTTTGCGGCGGTCGCGGTGGCGCTCATCGGGCGCATCGTCTGAAGCCGGAGCTACGCCGACGTGAGCGACTCCTCGTCGTCGTTGTCCGCGGATGCGAGAGGCAACTGGGCGATGGGTGGTACCCGAGTGGCACGCACGTAGACGGTGTCACCCTCTTTCAGGGCTAACGCCTCGGCGTCACCGCGGGTGATCTGGGCGGTGAACGGACTGCCGGCGGTGGCGGCGGTCAATTCGACTCGGACCTCAAAGCCCAGCGTCACGACCCGGTCCACCGTGGCACGCACGACGCCGATCGATTCCGCGGTGCCATCCCCGCCGGCCACCGCCATGTCGGGCTTGCGACCCACGCGGATGTCGTGCGGGCGGACCAGTGCGCCGTTCAGCGCTGACACGGCACCCAAAAACGACATCACGAAGGCGTTCTCGGGCGCGTCGTACACGTCAGTCGGAGAACCGACCTGTTCGATGCGGCCCTTATTGAGCACGGCGATCCGGTCAGCCACGTCCAGCGCTTCGGCCTGGTCGTGGGTGACCAGCACCGTGGTGACATGCACCTCATCATGCAGGCGCCGCAACCAGGCCCGCAGATCCTCGCGAACCTTGGCGTCCAGGGCGCCGAACGGCTCGTCGAGCAGCAGCACCTCAGGGTCGACCGCCAGCGCCCTGGCCAGGGCCATACGCTGACGTTGACCGCCGGAAAGCTGGTTGGGATAACGGTTCTGGAAACCGCTCAGGCCCACCACCTCGAGCAGATAGTCGACCTTCTGGGTGACCTCGGCCTTGGGGCGCTTGCGGATCTTCAACCCGTAGGCCACGTTGTTGCGCACGGTCAAGTGCTTGAACGCCGCGTAGTGCTGGAAGACGAATCCGATACCGCGGCGCTGCGGCGGCACCCGGGTGACGTCGCGACCGTTGATCGTCACTGTTCCGGAGTCGGGCTGGTCCAGCCCGGCGATGGTGCGCAGCAGCGTCGACTTGCCCGAGCCGCTGGGGCCCAGCAGGGCCGTCAGCGATCCGGTGGGCACGACGAAGTCCACATGGTCCAGCGCGACGAAATCGCCGTAGTGCTTGTAGGCGTCCCGCACGACGATTGCGTTGGCGCCCTGCTCGGTCCCGGCGTCAGTCATCTTAAGTTCTCCTTGCTTCGAACTACTTGCTTGCTCGCGCCCTACGGGCATCTAGTACCACCTGAACGATCAGTACCAACACGGCAACGACCATCAGCAGCGTCGACAGCGCGTAGGCGCCGTACTCCGCACCGCGGTTGTAGCGATCTGAGACCAGCAGAGTCAGCGTCTGAGACTCTCCGGGAAGGTTGGACGACACCATGATGACCGCGCCGTACTCGCCGAGCGTGCGGGCGATGGTCAGCACAATGCCGTATGTCAGGCCCCACCGTATGGACGGCAGCGTGATCCGCCAGAACGTCTGCCACCAGCTAGAACCCAGGGTTGCAGCCGCCTGCTCCTGATCGGTGCCCAGTTCGTGCAGCACCGGTTCGACCTCGCGCACCACGAACGGCAGGGTGACGAAGATGCTGGCCAGCACGATGCCAGGCAACCCGAAGATGATTTTGAGTCCGAAGTCGCGCTCGACGAACCCCAATGCGCCACCAGCGCCCCACAGCACGATCAAGGCGACACCCACCACCACCGGCGATACGGCGAACGGCAGATCGATGATCGCCTGCAGGACGCCTTTGCCACGAAAACGGTTGCGCGCAAGCACCAATGCCGTCGGGATGCCGAACACCACATTCAGCGGCACCACGATCGCCACCACCAGAAGCGAAAGATTCAGCGCGGATACCGCCGCCGGCGTGCTGACCCAGTCATAAAACTGGCCCCACCCGGGTTGGAACGTCCGCCAAAGGATCAGCAGCACCGGAATGATCAGCAGCACAAAGATATACGCCAGCGCGGTGTATCGAAGAAGGTAGCGAGTTGTGCGTGACGACGTCATTCAGACATCTCCTCGCGTTTGGCCGCCCGCCCGCCGATGATGCGCAGAACCAGCAGCACGATGAACGAGATCGACAGCAAAACAATGGAGATCGCGGCGGCACCGACCCGGTCGTCGTTCTCGATCAGGGTCCGTATCCACTGGGACGACACCTCGGTCTTCCCCGGTACCGCGCCACCGATCAGCACCACCGAACCGAATTCGCCGATGGCTCGCGAAAACGCCAGTCCCGCACCGGATAACAACGCGGGCAACAACGATGGCAACACCACGGAGGTGAAGATCTTCGGGCCATTGGCTCCCAGGGAAGCGGCCGCCTCCTCGGTTTCCTGATCGATCTCCAGCAGCACCGGCTGCACCGCACGTACCACAAACGGCAGCGTGACGAATGCCAGCGCGATCCCGACGCCCCACTCGGTGTGCTGCAAGTGCAGACCCACCGGGCTGTGGTTGCCGTAGAGGGCCAGCATCACCAGGCTGGCGACAATGGTGGGCAATGCGAATGGTAGATCAATGACCGCGTCGACGAGTCGCTTGCCGACGAAGTCGTCGCGGACCAGCACCCAGGCGATCAGCAGGCCGAACACGGTGTTCACCAGCGTGACGGCGGCGGAGATGATGAGCGTGACGTATAAAGACTCCACCGCCGCATGCGAGGTGACGGCCAGCCAAAAGGCATTCCAGCCGCCGCCGACCGCCTGCCAGAGGATGGCGGCGAGCGGCAGCAACACGATCACCGACAGCCAGGTGGTCGCTACACCGACGCGAAGCGACGTGCTGCCCGCACGCCCCGCAGGACGCGGGCCAGCGGGGGTATCGCCGCCCGGCTGGTCGATTTCTGGGCGGATTGCCTCCGGGTCTGGGGTAACAGTCACGGTCATCCGGTGGCCTGGGTGTAGATCTTGGTGATGCTGCCGGCGCTCTTGTCGAAGAGTTGCGGGTCGACCGTTGCCCAACCACCGAGGTCAGCGATGGTCCATAGTTTCAGTGGTACGGGGAACTGGTCCCGGAACGCCGCAGCGATCGACGGATCGACCGGTCGGAAACCGGCCTGCGCCCAAATCTTCTGCGCCGCGGCGGTGTACTGGAAATTCTTGAAGGCGGTCGCCGCAGCAAGATGGGGGCTGGTGAGGATGACCGCCATCGGGTTCTCGATCTTGAATGTCTGCGGGGGCGTCACGTGTGCGACCGGCTTGCCGGAGCGCTCAGCGGCGATCGCTTCGTTTTCATAGCTGATCAGAACGTCCCCGCTGCCCTGGACGAAGACATCGGTTGCTTCTCGTCCCGAACCTGGACGCAATTTGACATGCTCCCTGACCAATCGGTTGACAAAGTCGATGCCCGCTTGGGCATTCCGACCGCCTTCACTCTTGACGGCGTACGGGGCCAGCAGATTCCACTTGGCCGAACCCGAACTGAGCGGGCTGGGCGTGATGACCTCGACGCCGGGACGGAGCAGGTCATCCCAATCCTTGATGTTCTTCGGGTTGCCCTTGCGCACCACCAGCGTCACCACCGAGCCGAACGGAATGCCCTTGGTGGCGTCGGTATTCCAGTCCTTGGCGACCTTGCCGGGCTTGATCAGTCGAGTGATGTCCGGTTCGACCGAGAAGTTGACCAGATCGGCCGGCTTACCGTCGGCCACGCCGCGCGATTGGTCACCGGAGGCCCCGTAAGAGGAGATCACCTGCACACCGTTGCCCTCTTCGGAGGCGTTGAATGCCGGAATCACCTTGCTCCAGCCGGGTTCGGCGACCGAATAGGCGACCAACGTGACGCTCGTTTTCGCGTTGCCTAGTCCTCCACCGCCCACGACATCGCTGGGACCGCCGGCGCATGCAGCGACCACGTTGACGATCAACATGAGCGCGACCAAGTATCGCCAGCGCGGCGCGCTCTTGATGTCCGTGAACATCTGCGGCATTGGTGGCCTTCCGGTGCGGGACTATGGATTAGGTCCCGTGGCTGCGGAATGGCTCAGTCAGGTTCGAGGAGGTTCACGAACTCCACACCACGCCGCGCACGGGTAGGGGTTGGGAGTCAGCGACAACAGTGCACGTCGGCCACGGTGCAGATCACCACGGCGGAAGTAGCGCAGCCGAACGCCAGAAAGTGGCGCTCCAAAAGACCGGCCGCTGCGTGCATGTCGCGAAGCCTAACAGAGTTCGCGCGGCTGGCAATTTGGCGGGTGAACCAGCGTGTGAGCAGCGGAGTCAGTGCGTGAGCAACCACGCGAGGATCACCAGCACGACCAGCGCGACGAGGACCAGCGTGACGTGCGAACGTGGCATTCCCGGTTATCCGGACGCCTCGTCGGAATGACGGGCGCGGCGCATCAGCTCAGTGCCCCTGCCTAGCAGCGTATCCAGCAACGCCGCCAGGAAGTAAGCCATGACCAGCACTACGGGCAGGACCGCCAGGGCCTGGAGCACGAAAGGCAGTCCGGAGAGCCATAGCTCGACACCGTCCCACCAACTCAGGAACCCGTTCACCGGGCCCACCCTATTAGGCCGGACACCCGAAACCAATGTGGCCGGGTCGGCGGGTGCGCTGCACGGGCCTTCCGCTGGTCCCGAGCCACGTAACACCTCGGTTGCGGTGGTGGACGGAGAGCGGCTCGACAGTCGATGATGTCGGGATGGTCCTGCACGCCGATCCCGCCGACTCAGCTAACGACCAACTAGCTGCTTCGGTCGACGAACTGCCCGCGGTCGCCGCGAGCACCGAACTCCAAACGATCGACGCGGCGGCCGCCGAACTCGAATCGCTCACCCCGCACCTTTCCAGTTCGTCGTCGCGCAACCCGTTTCCGCCGATCGCCGACTATGCGTTCCTGTCCGACTGGGAAACCACGTGCCTGATCTCGCCGGCCGGTTCGGTGGAGTGGCTGTGCGTGCCCCGGCCGGACTCGCCCAGTGTGTTCGGCGCGATTCTGGACCGCAGCGCCGGCCACTTCCGGCTCGGCCCCTACGGCGTATCGGTGCCCTCGGCGCGGCGCTACTTGCCGGGCAGCCTGATCATGGAGACCACTTGGCAGACCCATACGGGTTGGCTGATCGTGCGCGATGCGCTGGTGATGGGCAAGTGGCACGACATCGAGCGGCGCTCGCGGACACACCGCCGGACCCCGATGGACTGGGACGCCGAGCACATCCTGCTGCGCA
Source organism: Mycobacterium sp. (assembly GCA_032162485.1). Taxonomy (GTDB): domain Bacteria; phylum Actinomycetota; class Actinomycetes; order Mycobacteriales; family Mycobacteriaceae; genus Mycobacterium. The sequence continues at coordinate 3,158 of JAVROZ010000544.1, read as the reverse complement.
CGGTGCGTTGTGTCAGTGGCACCGTCGAACTGATGATGAGCTGCGAGCCCGCCTTCGACTATCACCGCGTCGGCACCGCCTGGGAGTACTCGGCCAATGCCTACGGCGAGGCGATCGCACGTGCCAACAAGCAGCCGGACGCCCACCCCACGCTGCGACTGACCACCAACCTCAACATCGGGTTGGAAGGGCGCGAAGCGCGTGCCCGCACCCGGATGAAAGAGGGCGACGACGTGTTCGTCGCGCTGAGCTGGACCAAGCACCCCGCCCCGCAGACCTACGAAGAAGCTTCCGACAAGATGTGGCAGACCACCGAGGCGTGGCGGCAGTGGATCAATATCGGGAACTTCCCCGACCACCCGTGGCGGGCCTACCTGCAACGCAGCGCACTGACGCTGAAGGGATTGACCTATTCGCCCACCGGCGCGCTGTTGGCCGCGAGCACCACGTCGCTTCCGGAGACGCCGCACGGCGAGCGCAACTGGGATTACCGCTATTCGTGGATCCGTGACTCGACCTTTGCACTGTGGGGCCTCTACACCATCGGATTGGACCGGGAGGCCGACGACTTCTTCGCATTCATCGCCGACGTGTCCGGCGCCAACAGCGACGAACGTCATCCGTTGCAGGTGATGTACGGAGTGGGCGGCGAGCGCAGCCTGGTGGAAGAGGAACTGCCGCATCTGTCCGGCTACGACCACGCTCGGCCGGTGCGGATCGGCAACGGCGCGTACAACCAGATGCAGCACGACATCTGGGGCTCTATCCTCGACTCGTTCTACCTGCACGCCAGATCGCGCGAACAAATCCCGGAGAACCTGTGGCCGGTGCTGAAGAAGCAGGTGGAGGAGGCGATCAAGCACTGGCGCGATCCCGACCGGGGAATCTGGGAGGTGCGCGGGGAACCGCAACACTTCGTTTCGTCGAAGGTGATGTGCTGGGTCGCCCTGGACCGGGGGGCCAAGCTGGCCGAGCGGCAGGGCGAGAAGAGCTACGCCCAACAGTGGCGCAAGATCTCCGAGGAAATCAAAGAAGACATCCTGGTGCACGGCGTCGACTCACGCGGCGTGTTCACTCAGCGCTACGGAGATGACGCGCTGGACGCATCGCTGTTGCTGGTGGTGCTGACCCGTTTCCTGCCACCTGACGACCCGCGGGTGCGCAACACGGTGCTGGCCATCGCCGACGAACTCACCGAGGAAGGCCTGGTGCTGCGGTACCGGGTCGAAGAGACCGACGACGGATTGTCGGGCGAGGAAGGCACTTTCACCATCTGCTCCTTCTGGCTAGTGTCCGCGCTGGTCGAAATCGGCGAAGTGGCACGCGCCAAGCGGCTATGCGAGCGACTGCTGGCCTACGCCAGCCCATTGCACCTCTACGCCGAGGAGATCGAGCCCCGGACCGGGCGGCACCTGGGCAACTTCCCGCAAGCGTTCACCCACCTGGCACTGATCAACGCGGTGGTGCATGTGATCCGCGCCGAAGAGGAGGCCGACGGTTCGGGGACGTTCCAGCCCGCCAACGCGCCGGTGTGAGTTCTGCTCAGCTCCGCGCGCTGATCTTCTCCATGATCGCGCGGGCAACATCGACGGCGCTGGTGCGCGGATCCCCCGTCCCAGGATCAGACGCGCTTTGAACGCTGAAGAAGGCGACCTCCACCTCGACAAGACAATTCACCCGAAGTCCGATGGCCCGCGCCTGCGGCCTGCGCCCAGGTGACGCGCCGGTCGCCTGCACGTAGACCGTTGCCGCAAGCACCGAGTTATCGAGGCGCACGTCGGCGACTTCGTCGGTGAAATTGAGCGCGCCGCCCGAGATTGTCACCGTTGCGCCATTGCAGCTTTTCCACTGCTCAGTGAATTTCGCGAACAGCGTGGCGGCGTCGGCGACGGTGGGCAACGCGACCACGGCTTCGGCGACGCTGATCACCTTGCCGGAATCACCTGCGGTCCACCATGTTTCACGCGCGACGTTCTTGACGCCAGCCGATTCGTAAGCGCTCCGGACGGTCATTGTTGAGACGCCCGCGCATTCGCCGGGCGAGATGTCGCCAAGTCCCGGCTGCAACCTCTCCGGACCACCAAAGCGCGGCGGTAGCTGCGGATCACCTTTGAAGGCCTGGTTGAGCATGTTGGCCAACACCGCCTCGTCGAGCAGCACCTGCTTGATGACCTCTCCGGTGAGCGGATTCGGTTTCAACCCTGCCGCGGGGCGCGCGGTACCGGAGATGGCGTGCGTACAGCCCGCCACCAATAAGGCGACGCAGATCGCGACGACGCGCCTAAGGCCGGCCCCCGCCAAAGCCATTGCTACTTCTTGCCCTTGTCCCCCGCAGCCTCTGAGGACAACGCTGCGACGAAAGCTTCCTGCGGAACGTCGACCCGCCCGATGGTCTTCATCCGCTTCTTGCCTTCCTTCTGCTTCTCCAGCAGTTTGCGCTTGCGGGTGATGTCACCGCCGTAGCACTTCGACAGCACATCTTTACGGATGGCACGGATATTCTCGCGCGCAATGATTTTCGAGCCGATGGCGGCCTGCACCGGCACTTCGAACTGCTGACGCGGAATGAGTTCCTTGAGTTTGGTGGTCATCTTGTTGCCGTAGGCGGCCGCGGAATCCTTATGCACGATCGCACTGAAGGCATCGACGGCCTCGCCCTGCAACAGGATGTCGACCTTGACCAGTTGGGCTTCCTGCTCGCCGGCTTCTTCGTAGTCGAGGCTGGCGTAGCCGCGGGTGCGCGACTTCAGCGAGTCGAAGAAGTCGAAGATGATCTCCCCCAACGGCATTGTGTAACGGAGTTCCACCCGCTCGGGCGACAGGTAGTCCATGCCGCCCAGCTCGCCGCGACGCGACTGACTCAGTTCCATGATTGTGCCGATGAACTCACTGGGCGTGATGATGGTGGTCTTCACCACGGGTTCGAAAACGGTGCGGACCTTGCCTTCCGGCCAGTCCGACGGGTTGGTCACCACAATCTCGGTGTTGTCTTCTTTCTCCACCCGGTACACCACGTTCGGCGACGTCGAAATCAGATCCAGGTCGAATTCGCGTTCCAGGCGCTCCCGGGTGATCTCCATGTGCAGCAGACCGAGGAAGCCACAGCGGAACCCGAAGCCCAGCGCCACCGATGTTTCGGGCTCCCAGGTCAGGGCCGC
>JAVROZ010000543.1:0-4705 GCA_032162485.1 Mycobacterium sp. | reverse complement strand
GGTGTCCGACACGATGGCAACTACCGAGCTTCAGCCGGGGGCAGACCCTCCCGACTATCCGATGCCCCGCGCGGCCGGCTGCCCGTTCGCCCCGCCGCCGGACGTGATGGCCCTGGCCGAAGCCAGGCCGCTGTCCAGGGTGCGGATCTGGGACGGCAGCACGCCGTGGTTGGTCACGGGTTATGAGCAATGCCGCGAGCTGTTCTCGGATTCCCGGGTCAGCGTCGACGACCGGGTGCCCGGCTTTCCGCACTGGAACGCGGGCATGGTGGCCACGGTGCACAAACGCCCACGATCGGTATTCACCGCTGACGGCGAAGAACACACTCGATTCCGGCGAATGTTGTCCAAGCCCTTCACGTTCCGGCGAGTGGAGAATTTGCGCCCGACCATCCAGCGGATCACCGATGAGTCCATCGACACGATGCTGGCCGGTCCGCAGCCGGCCGATATCGTCACCGCGCTGGCGCTACCGGTTCCGTCGGTGGTGATCAGCCAGTTGCTCGGGGTGCCCTACGAAGATGCCGAGATGTTTCAGCACCACGCCAATGTGGGGTTGGCGCGATACGCAACCGGCGACGACACCGTCAAGGGTGCCATCAGTCTGCATAAGTACCTGTCGCAGTTGGTCGAGAAGAAGATGGACAATCCGGCCGAGGACGCGGTTTCGGACTTGGCCGAGCGGGTCAAGGCCGGTGAGCTCAGTGTCAAAGAAGCCGCACAGCTGGGTACCGGACTGTTGATCGCCGGCCACGAAACCACCGCGAACATGTTGGGACTCGGTGTGCTTGCTCTGCTGGAAAATCCGGACCAGCTGCCGGCCATCCGCGACGCCGACGATCCCAAGATCGTCGCCAACGCGGTCGAGGAATTGCTGCGTTACCTCAGCATCATTCAGAACGGTCAGCGGCGCGTCGCCCTCGAGGACATCTCGATTGCCGGTGAGGTCATCCGCGCCGGGGAGGGAATCATTATCGATCTGGCTCCGGCGAACTGGGATGCCGACGCCTTCACCGAACCCGAACGCCTGTATCTGCATCGCTCAGGAGCCGACCGCAATGTCGCCTTCGGTTACGGCAGGCACCAGTGCGTTGGCCAGCAGCTGGCCCGTGCGGAGATGCAGATCGTCTTTCGCACCTTGTTCAAACGCGTTCCTACACTGGAATTGGCCGTCGCCCTCGAAGATGTCCCGTTCAAACACGACCGCCTCGCCTACGGCGTCTACGAGTTGCCCGTCACCTGGTAAACCAGCTCACTGAAGCCCACTAGAAGTATCTGAAAGGTCAATGATGACGACACCATCAAGCACTCTGTATCCGCCGAAAGGTTTTGGTGCACCCAAGGATCGCCGTGGGCATGCCATCGGCAGCGATGTGGGCCTGCCGGCGGGCACCGAGGTTTTCTCGGCGGACAATCACATCTCGCTTGCCGCCGACATCTTCTACGAACGGTTTCCGGAGGATCTGAAGGATAAGGCGCCACGTATCTGGTACGAGGACGGCGCCTATCAGGTCGGACGCAAGGGTCAGTCGTTCCTGCCGGGGGATTTCAGCGCTGTGCTGATGCAGTACGACGACCTGCCCGGCGCCGCGAGCACCAATATCGAGGCCAGGATCCAGGAACTGCGCGAGGACGGCGTCGACAAAGAGCTCGCCTTCCCCAATGCCGTGTTGGCGCTGTTTCACTACCCGGACAAGAAGCTTCGCGAAATCACGTTCCGCATCTATAACGAGTACATCGCGGAACTGCAGGAACTCTCCAACGGGCACTTTTACGGCGCCGGGCTCATCAACTGGTGGGACCCGGAAGGCACCCGGAAGACGCTGGCCGAGTTGAAGTCATTGGGGCTCAAGACTTTTCTGATGCCACTCAATCCGGGCAAGGACGACGAGGGCAACCCGATCGACTACTCGAGCACGACGATGAGCGCGGTTTGGGACGAGATCGAGGCCTCCGGCGTTCCGGTCACCCACCACATCGGGGAGACCCCGCCCAAGAGCCCGTGCGAGTTCAACAGCGTCGTGGTGGGCATGATGATCAACATCGACGGATTCCGGGAGACGTTCTCCAAGTACATCTTCGGCGGCATCCTCGATCAGCACCCAGGTCTACGGGTCGGCTGGTTCGAGGGCGGGATCGCCTGGGTGCCGTGGGCCCTACAAGATGCCGAGCACCTGGTCGCGTCCTATCAGCACATGTTCAACCGGCCGCTGGAGCACGACGTGCGCTACTACTGGGACACGCACATGAGCGCCTCATTCATGGTTGACCCGCTGGGTCTGGAGCTCATCGATCGAATCGGCGTAGACAAGGTGATGTGGTCTTCGGACTATCCGCACAATGAAAGCACCTACGGCTACTCCGAAAAGTCGCTGGCATCCGTCGTCGACGCTGTCGGTCCGGAGCGCGCCACCCGGATCGTCAGCGGCAATATCACCGAATTCCTGGGCCTATGACTGCGTCGGCGACGACGTTCGCGGACGCGGCCGGCGGCCTGAAGATTCCGGAAACGCCTGACATATCCCGGATGCGCCGCGAGACCGGGGCGCGACTGCGCACGGCAATGGTCGAGCGAGGCGTGAACGCGATGGTGCTGCTGGGCAACAACGCCGTCGTCTACGCCACCGGTACGAGTTGGCCGCTGGGCGATGCTGGGTTGTCCTATGTCGAGCGCCCGGTCGCCGTGGTGCTGGCTGATGACCAGTGGCCGCACCTGTTTCTACCTTTCCGGGAGGGCGCATCGCAGGAGTCCGAGTTGCCCGCCGATCATCTGCACGGCCCGGTGTATCTCGAGTTCGACGAAGGGGTAATGGATTTCGCCCGACTGTTGGCCGAGCTGATCCCCGCCGGATCAACGGTAGCGGTCGACGAATTGACCGGTGCCATGTCGCGGGCACGGCAGCTGTTGTTCCCCCACGGTGCTCCCGTCGATGCGGCTGCGGTGGTCAGCGCAGCCAAGTTGATCAAGACCCCGGATGAACTGGCCTGCATCCGCACCGCGGTCCGCATTACCGACGAGGCGATGGTTGAAGTCCATAAGGCACTGGCGCCCGGGATCCGCCAGATCGACTTATCGGCGCGGTTTCTGCGCCGGGCATTCGAGTTGGGTGCGATGGCCAGCATGCTCGAACCGATCTGGCAGGTGATGCCGCGCAGCAGGGCCGAGGGCGTGTGGACCACACACGGGGACCTCGCGTTGCCGCTGCTGAGCACCGAACGCGAACTGACCAAAGGCGACGTGCTGTGGACCGACGTCAGTATCACCTATCAGGGCTATTGCTCGGACTTCGGACGTACCTGGATCGTGGGTCAGGACCCATCTGCGCGACAACAGGCGCAGTTCGAAAAGTGGCGCGGGATCAGGAATGCGGTGCTCGATGTGGCCCGTGCCGGTGTCAGCGCCGCCGATCTCGGCCGGGCCGCGATCGCCGCGAACGGCGGCACCCCTCCTTGGTTGCCACACTTCTATCTCGGTCACGGCATCGGCGTCAATGCCGCTGAAATGCCCATGATCGGAACGGATCTCGGCGCAGCATTCGACGAGAACTTCATCCTGCAAACAGGAATGGTGCTGGTGCTGGAACCGGTGGTGTGGGAGGACGGCACTGGCGGTTACCGCAGCGAAGAAGTCCTGGTGATCACCGAGGAAGGCTCGACACGATTGACCAACTACCCGTATGACCCTTATGTCGACTGAAGTCCTGCCCGACTCTCGCGCGCTGCGCTGCGGACGTCGGGAACGCGCGCTGGTCCAGATGGCCGAGCACGACCTCGATGTGCTGGTTTTGGGTCGGCAGGCCAACGTCCGCTATGTCACTGGCGCACCCCAGTTATGGGTGGCCGGAACGCGGCCGTTCGGTCCCACCTGTGTCCTGATGCGCGCGACCGGCGCCGTCCATCTGCTCAGCACCTGGGATGAGGGCGTGCCCGACGACATCCCGCACGAGAACCTGTATGGCATTTCGTGGAATCCAGTGAATACCATCGCGGCGCTGGGGCGAATCGAGGGCGCGGCCACCGCCCGCCGGGTCGGAACCGACGCGCTCTCACCGGTTTTCGCGCAGCTGCTGCCGACCGCGTTCCCCAACGCCGAACTGGTCGACGGAGAACTCGCCATGCGCGCGGCCCGGCGGATCAAGACGGACGACGAAATCGGTGCGCTGCGCGAGTCCATCACCGTGGCCGAGTGGGCCTTGGCCGCCGCGGAGTCCGAATTGGCGCCCGGGGTCAACGAGCAGACATTGGCCGCAGTGCTGTTGGAGGCCTTGGCTGCAGGAGGATGGAGCACGCCATCGAATCAGGATGTGGCGTGGGTGACTTCGCGCGAACATCCTTGGCGGCGCGCCGCAGGCGACGGCCACCTAAGGTCGGGCGACCTGGTGGCGCTTTCCGCCGGTGTCCTGGTCGGTGGGTATATCGGTGAGGTAGGTCGCACTCGGCCGGTAGGGGACGTCCCCGGGGCCCCTGCCCTGTTCGGGCGCTGGGACCGGCTGTGGGACATGCTGATCGCTGTGTGCCAACCAGGAGCGGGGGCCGGCGAGTTGCTGGCCGCGTACTCGGCGGCGGGCGAGCCGGCGCCGCCGATGCCCGTGGCCAGAGGTCTGGGCATGGGCTTTGACCCGCCCGTCATCTCCGCACGTCTGCCCCGGACCGCCGCCCAGGATCGGCTGGAGCCGGGCATGGTGCTAGCTGTCACCGGTTACGT
>JAVROZ010000542.1:0-5099 GCA_032162485.1 Mycobacterium sp. | reverse complement strand
ATTACCGACGGGCGGTTCGCGACCACCGAGGCGCTCATGGGCAATGCGGGGGCGGCGGCTGAGATTCTTCAGAACCAGATTGCCGGCCGGACGCTGTCCGAGTGGATGGCCCAGTTCGCTGACATGGAGGGGCAATGGGGCGTCGCGCAGGATCCCTGGGAGGTGGCGCAGGACCCTGCGCTGCGAGCCAACGGAATGATCGCCGAGGTCTTAGACGTCGACGGCGCACGACGCGAACTCGTCGCCAGCCCAGTTCAATTCGACGAGACGCCGACGCGCCTTACCCGGGCACCACAGTTTGCCGAACACACCGACGAAATCCTGCGCGGACTCGGAAAATCGGACGATGAGCTGATCAACCTCAAGATCGTCGGTGCCGTGACCTGAACAAGGTCACGCGGCAAAGCACCGCGATCAGTCCTCGCGACGCAATATCGCGGCCGAACAGAAAGCCCACAAATCGTCGACGGTGGTCTGGCTGCCACCCGTCAACACCCGGGAGTGTGTCGAGGCGAGCAGCAGTTCCTGAAGCAGCGCCGCTTGCGTGTGGAGCCCGAGATCCTCTCGCAACCGGCCCGCACTCGCGACCGCTGTCAGCAATTCAACAATGAAGCTGTGTAAGGGCTCTAATGCGTTGGCGAGGTCGTTTGGCCGCGTTTCCGCGAGCCGCAGGTGAAGCACACTTAACCCACGCGCCAACCGCGCTGGCATCTCGGTGATCTCGGACAGCGCGTCCAGTAGAGCCCGAAGTCGCGACACCGGATCGGCAATGCCCTCGCATCGCTCCTGCAACATCGGCATGGCGGTCTTGCGCAGAATCGTCTCGTACACAGCCAGCATGAGGCTGTCTTTGCTGTCGAAAAACGTATAGAACGTGCGCTGGGACTGACTGGAGCGATCCACGACGTCCTGGATGGAGAAGTCGCTCTCGTCGCGCTCGGACAGCAGTTCGACTGCGGCCTCGACGAACCGATCGCTGCGCTTGCGCGCCCGTTCGATCGCATTGCGCAGCGATCGATCGACACTGTCTCGCTGCCAGCCCGGCACGTACTCCTCTGCCGGGTCGACGACCGATTTCAGCTCAGCTGCCTTCTGTCGCGGCATGTCTCCCCGCTTTCTCATCGTCGACATCAGCCAGGAAGGTACTGATGACTTGGGTAAATCTATCGGGGCACTTGTGGTGTACGGCGTGCGCCGCGCCATCGAGCTCTAGATACCGCGCCAGAGTGTTGACCTCGGCGAACCGCATCCCCTGGGCCCGCCGTGTCGACTCGTCATGGGAGCCGGCCACCATCAACACCGGGCACCGGACACCAGCCAGCGTCTGCTCTGAAAATTCGGATCGGCCGCTACTGTCCTCATGCAACGCAGTCACAAGCTGACGCCAGTGCTCCGGTCCATGGTGCGCCTCGTGCAGGCGGCGCAACGCGAATGGCCAGTGGCGGTGCAGGTTCTCGAGGCGCGGCACCCGGTAGTCGCTGGGGCGGCCGGTCCCCGGACTTACCAGTACAAGAGATCGTGCGGTGCCCGGTGTTAACAGTTCAAGCATGAGCGCGATCTCGGCGCCGTAAGAGAAGCCCACGATATGGGGCTGTTGGAGGCCCAAGTGCTCAATGAGATATCTCAGATCCGCGCAAATCGCCTGCCCCATTTCAGTCGACTCGCGGAAGGCTGAGCGGCCGTGACCACGCAGGTCGGGCAGTACGCACCGGTAATCGGCGGCCAGGCGGCCCGCGGTAGGACCCCATTCGAACTCCCCTGTAGCCGTCGCGCCGTGCACGAAAAAAATGGGCTGCCCCTTACCCACCACGGAGTACCCCAACGTCAGGCCGTCACGCTCGTAGGCGCCCAGGCGGTTTCCACACCCCGGATCAGCCATCACTCCCTCACGCCCACGCCATTCTCTTTCGGACGGCCACACCGTGACTTCATGAAGCTGTGTCACATGCCACATTCGGCCTACGATTACCGTGGTCTATCCAGTCGACTATGGTGTTCTACTAAGACGATAGTGAACCGTGCTATTAGTGAGATTAGCACGCTTAAAGCGATGCCGACGCGCCTCGAAATGAGACAAATGGGCCATTGGGCGTCGTTGTCGGCCCTGTTGTGCCATGGTGCCGCTGCCGGGTCCGCCATTCCCTGGCCGGCAAGCTGGTCAACGAACTGCTGCGAGCTAAGTATTGCGAGCGGCGCGGTTTTCGAGGATTTCGGCGCATGACGAAAGCCACTTGTCGAGTTCCTTACGCGTGGTGGCTGACATGCCCTGTGTCGCAGCCGATTCCACGGGAGTGACAACACATAGCCTCGCCAGCTCCGCCGCCGAAGCAACGGGACGAGCGAACGCAATTGTCCATGGCCGCAGGTTAAGGCAGCCTGGCTTCGACAAAGACGCTCTGCGGTGTGGCGTCATCCAGGTCAGACGGCACGAATCGGCCGTTGCGCGCCATCAGGTCCGGCGCGGTCACGGCGTTGACATCCCAGTCGTGCGCGTTCAGCCAGTCCACCACCTCGGTGCGCTCCTGCTCATAGAGCAAATTGCCGGACTCGTCGGGATCGGTGCGCCCCAACTTGACCGCGGCGGACCGATAGCGCTCCATCTGCTGCGCGCGACGTGCAAAGCTTTCGGCGCTGAAGAATTCGTTGGTGAACGCCTCTACCGCCACCCTGCTGCCCGGGGCGCTGAGTGCCTGAATCCGGTCGAGCAGCAGATCTTGAGCTTGCGCGGTGAGATAGGGCAACAAGCCCTCGGCTGACCACGCGGTGGGGGCGCCGGCATCGAACCCAGCGTCGCGCAGTGCCGCCGGCCAATCATTTCGCAAGTCGATCGGGACGCCGACATGGGTCGCGATCGGCGCCACTCCGTGGCTTTCCAGCGTCGAGGTCTTGAACGCCAATACCTTCGGCTGATCGATCTCATACACCACGGACCCAGTCGGCCAGTTCAGCCGCCAGACGCGGGCGTCCAGGCCGGCCGCCAAAATCACCGCCTGCCCTATCCCGTCGGCGGCCGCGGCCATGAAGAACTCGTCGAAGAACAAGGTGCGCGAAGCGGTATAGCCCATCATCGCGTCCATCCGTTCCTTGAACCGCGGATCGACCTCCTCGAGCTCGGCGGGCAAATCCTCGCGTAGATAGACACTCCACATGCCCTCCCCCGCCGCGTCCAGAAACAGCTGCGCGTAAGGGTCGCTGATCAGAGGATGCTCACTTCGGGTCTCCGCCGCCCGACCCGCGGCAACCCCCAGCGCCGTCGCCCCGACACTCTCGGTGATGTCCCACGAGTCGTCGTCTGTTCGGGCCATTGCGGTTTCCTTCCGTGGTGTCGGGCAGACGACCTTCGTCACCCAATGCCGGATTAATTATATCGGCTAACCATATTTTGTGCTCGCCTGACCCCGGCTGCGCCTGAACGTAGGAGCCGGTTTGTAGGCTTTAGGGCATGCCGTTGAACAACGGTGAGGTCTTCGCTGGTTACGTCATCGAGCGCTTACTTGGCACTGGTGGTATGGGTGAGGTCTACCTCGCCCAACATCCTCGTCTGCCCCGCCACGACGCCTTGAAGATCTTGTCAGTGGCCTCGGCAGCCGACGAGGAGTTCCGGGCGAGATTCATCCGCGAAGCCGAATTGGCAGCCACGTTGTGGCACCCGCATATCGTCGGCGTTCTCGATCGCGGTGAGTTCAACGGCCGGCTCTGGATCTCGATGGACTACGTGGACGGCACCGACGCGGGTCGACTGATCCGGCAGCGCGATGGTAACGGCATGCCAGAACAAGACGTCTGGGAGATCGTGACAGCGGTGGCTGACGCGCTCGACTTCGGTCACGATCACCGTCTGCTGCACCGCGACGTCAAGCCGGAGAACATCCTCGTGACCGCTGCCGACGGCCACCGACGCCGCGTGCTGTTGACCGACTTCGGCATCGCCCGCCGAATCGACGACGTCAGCGCCCTCACCGAGGTCGGCGTCGCCGTGGGAACGATCAGTTACGTAGCCCCCGAGCAACTCCTGGGCAAGCCGCTTGACGGCCGAGTGGATCAATACGCGCTGGCCGCCACGACTTTTCATCTACTGACCGGCGCGCCGCCTTTTCAAGACTCAAATCGCGCCGTCGTGATCAGCCACCAACTGAGTACGCCACCCCCGCGGATATCGGAGCGCCGACCCGATCTCGCGCACCTCGACGATGTCCTGGCGCGGGCGCTGGCCAAAGACCCGAACGAGCGATACGCGAATTGCGTCGCCTTTGCGCGAGCCCTCACGCAGCAGGACCCCTCCCCCGACGCCGTACTAGCGAAACCGCCATTTGGGTCACCGACGCCGAGTTCGGACCCCGCAGACGGCTCCGGCGAACGCCCAGGCACAGCTCGCCTCGAGCGGATGGTCGTCCACGGGACGGCGCGCGGTGTGCAGCAAAGCGCGGTCAGCGCTGACGACCAGGTCGGCATCTTGTCTTTCCAGGTGGTCCCACTTGACCCGGTGGCCAATGGGCGTGCTCATTTCCCGGTCGCGATACAAACTGATCTCCTAGCGGGCCAGCTCGCAGACGGCGATGAGGTCGAGGTCAGCGGCTTCTGGGACGGCGACACCCTGGATGCCGACAAAATCGTCAACCTTTCCGCCGTAGCTCGTCCGAAGCCACGCGGCTCCGAGGTCCGCGCCCAACCACCGCGAGACAAGCCGCCGAAAACGCGGAAACTGCGGATCGCTGTAATCAGCGCCGCCGTCATCGGTGTGATCGCGCTGACCGCGGCAGCGGTTCTGTACTTCACGCATGCATTCGGCAGCACCACCCGCCCCGGACCCATGGTCAAGCCCGTGAGCGCCACGGTGTTTGCGCCCGACGGCGCCCCCGACAATCCGCAGCAGGCCAACTTGGCGATCGATGGCAACCCGAACACGGGTTGGTCCACCGTTACCTACAAGGACGCCGTCCCTTTCCCGAAATTCATTCAGGGAATGGGTCTTTTGCTGCACCTTTCCGAACCGACCGCGCTGAGCGCCGTAACGGTCGACGTGCCCAGCACCGGAACCCAGGTGCAGATCCGCTCGTCGACAACCGAGAACCCAGCTAGATTTTCCGACACCGCCGAGC
>JAVROZ010000541.1:0-5261 GCA_032162485.1 Mycobacterium sp. | reverse complement strand
GGAACACCCAGACCAGTGCACCGAACGCGGCGGTCAGCGACAGCGTGTTCATCAGTATCGCCTTGACCGGCAGGACCACGCTGCCAGTCAGCAGGAAGATCAGCACCAGGGTGATCACCGCGATCAGGGTGAGCACCCATGGCAGGCGCGAAGCTATCGCGTGCACACTGTCGCGGTTGCCCTGTGCCAAGCCGGTCAGCCACACGGTTCTGCTCCGCGGAACCGCAACGGCGTGCAGTCGGTCGAGCTGAGTGGTTGAGGCGGTGGTGTAGAGCGGCGCGTTGGTGCCCACTGTCAGGAAGCCGCTGCCGTCCCGTAGTCCATACGGGCCCGAGGCGGGGCCGAACCGACCGCCGTCAACGAACGTGCCACCCAGCCCTGACACCCACTTCACGTCGGGCACGCGCGATAGCGCCGCGGCGTAGGCATCCAGTTCGGCGGGGCTCAGGCTGGCCGCATTCGGCAGCACGACGGTGATATCCGGAGACCCTCTGTCGGCAAAGTTGTTCCGCAGTTGGTCGCCCACCTGCCGTGCCGAAGCCGAGGTGGGCAGTATCCGGTCGTCGGCAAACCCCCACCGCGCCCGGTGGAAGGGTGAACCGAGCAGCAGCAGGACTGCGATAACGGCGAGGCCGATGGGAACCGCGTGGCGCATGACGAATTTAGTCCACCGGTACCAGGACCAGCGTTCGGAACGGGACGGTCGACCGACCGAGCCCCAGAGGATCCGCCGGGTCAGCGGACGCACGTCCCAGGAATCGAGTCGGCGATCCAACAACATGATCGCCGCCGGCGTGACGATGACCGCCGCCGCAGCGGCGAAGGCGACTACCGCCGTCCCCGCGTAGGCGAACGATTTCAGAAAATACTGCGGGAAAAGCACCATTGTTGCCATCGACAGCGCGACCGTCATCGCGGAGAACAGCACCGTGCGGCCGGCTGTGGCCATCGTGCGGACCAACGCCGCGTCGCGAGTCTGGCCCTGTGCCAGTTCATCCCGGAAGCGGCTCAGGATCAGCAACGTGTAGTCGACGGCCAGCGCCATGCCCATCGCGACGGCCAGGTTCAGCGCGAAGATCGACACATCGGTGAACAGCGCAATTACGCGCAGCGACGCCAGGGAACCCAGAATGGCGAATACGCCGACGGCCACCGGCAGCGCGGCCGCAACCAGGCCGCCGAATACCCAGATCAGCACGAGAAAACTCAGCGGCAGCGCCACCGATTCCATGAGTAACAGGTCTTTTTGGGTTTGTGCGTTCACCTGCCAGTTGACGGTGGCATCGCCCCCCGCCCGCACAGCAACGCCGTCGCGGTCGTGGACCAGCTCGTCAGATAGCTGCTTGGCGTTCAGCGCAGCGTTGCTCTCACCACCGGCGATGGCTGCCACGATCAGACCCGTCTTGCCGTCCTTGCTGAAAAACGCCGACGCCGCGTCCGGCGGCACCGTCCACCCCGATCGCACTTCCCGCACATTGGCGGAATTCTGCAGTCGCGCAACGAGATCGGTGCCGACCGCCCTGGCTTCGGGCCGCTTCGCGCCGCCCGGGTAGCTGACTGTGATCACCATACTCATATCGCCCTGGTCGAATTTCTGCGACAGCAACGCCGATGCCTTGGACGATTCAGCACTGGGATCCAGGTCCCCGCCTGCCGAGAGGGTCTTGAGCACCGGGACCCCGAAGATTGCGGCACCGATCATGACCAGCACAGCCCACACAATCACCCGCCGCGGGGATGCGATGGCCAGGCCGGAGATTCGGTACAGCACAGCAATTCCTTCCAGATGTCCTGCGCTCAGCGCCGTACGAGTTCGTGCTCGATCAGCTCGCGGTAGATCGGCGTGCGGATTAACTCAGCATGGGTTCCGGATGCCTGGATACGGCCGTGTTGAAGAACGAGGATCTGGTGGGCGTTGGTCACCGTTGACAATCTGTGGGCGACAACGAGGATGCTGCGCTGGCCGCGCGCCTGAAGCAGATTGGTCATGACGTCGTACTCGTTGGCACGGTCAAGATGGGCCGTTGGTTCGTCCATGAGAATGAGCTGGGATCGCGACAGGAACGCACGGGCCAGGGCCAGCCGCTGGCGTTGGCCGCCGGAAAGGCTGCGCCCGCGCTCGAGCACGGGGGTATCGAGTCCGTAAGGGAGACGGGCGATCTCGTCGGCGATGCTGGCCTGCTGGAGGACGAGCCACAGGTCGGCGTCGCCGGCGTGCGGATCGGCGATGAGCAGGTTGTCCCGGACGGTGCCATGCAGCACTGGCGCGTCCTGTTCCAGAAGCCCAAGCCGGCCACGCAGATCTCGCAGGGGGAGGCTGCGGATCTCGTGGCCTTCCCAGCGCACCGCCCCGGCGCCGGGATCGTGGAAGCGGCACAACAGCGCGAGAATGGTTGACTTGCCGGCGCCAGACGGTCCGATCAGCGCGGTGATCTGATTTCGCTCGAGGGTGAAGGAGACGTCCTCAAGGACGTTGACGTCACCGTAGCCGAACGTCACATGCTCGAACTCCACTAGCGGCGCTGCGTTTTGGCCCGCCTCCAGGGTCGGCCCAGCGGTCGTCTTTGCCGGCGGTCCGACGCCGACGTCGTAGGCGCCGGCGAGTGGTGACGGGTCGTCTTCGGGTAGCTCCCGCAGGGTGGCGACCAGATGCTGGTACGCGCCGGCCGAGGTACGCACATTGGTCAATGCGGTCATGGCGGCAGTGACCGGAAAGACCGCGTACATCGCGAAGGCGAACAGGCTGACGAATTGGCCGACGGTCAGACCTCCATGAGCGACCTGTCTGCCGTCGATGATCATGATCGCCAAAAATGCGCCGAAGATACCGAATCGGACCAGGGCGAGGTTGAAACAGGAGGATGACCAAAGGCGGACACCGGCCACATAGGCGGCATGGGCGCTGAACCCGACTGACGTCGCTTCGCGGTCTTCGGCGCCGAACAACTTCACGGTGCGCGCAGCGCCCAGGGCCCGGTCCAGCCCAGCCGTGTAATCACTCAGCGCGACCTGGCGATCCAACGATGCGCGTTGAATCCGTGCGAGGAATGGACTGCCTGCGGCGAGCCCCACCGCCATGACGGCTAACACAACACCCACGGTGACCGCATCGATGGTGAGCATGAAGACACCCGCGCCGAGCAATATCAGCCCCCCGAACACGATGTCGCCCAAGGCACGTGGCATGGGTTGCAACAGCCCGGCGTCGCTTGTTCCGCGCGTCAGCAGGTCTCCGGTGCGACTGCGGTCCAACAGCCCGATGGGTAGGTGCACCACATGGTTCGTGAAGTCGGCGCGCAACCGCAACACGATCTTCTCGCCGGTTCGGTCCAGCTGAAAATGTCCCAACGACTCCAGCGATAGCTGTGTGATCAGCATGATCACCAACGCGACCGCCAACGTGAGAATCGGTGCGCCTGCCACCGCACGGTCGACCAGCCGACCCGCCAGCAATGGCTGTAGCAGGGCTAGCGCCGTTGCAAGGACGAGCAGGAATACGCTCACCACCATCGACACCCAATGTCCGCGAAGCATAGTGAGCATCGGGCGACCTAGAGCAATCCGAACAGTTGTAGGTCGGCGACGTACTTGAGGATGATCGGCGCCGAGATATGCGGGATGTCCGGATTGTCGGTGTCGGGGCCGATTTTCGCTTCTTTCACCGCAGCGCGGAATCGGTCCGTCGGCGCATAAGATCCGAGTGTCGGCACAAGTGACTGTGCCTGGGAGGGATTGCGCAGCGCCAACATCTGCAGCACCGAGTGCTGGCGTTGTCGATCCGGCAGCGCACGAAGGCCGGTCTGGAACTGCCGCAACCACTCCCCGAAGTCCTCGATGCGCTGGATCGGGTGACCGGCCTCGATCAGCCAGTCGACGTACTCATCGAGCCCGATGCCGTCGTCGTGCGGGTTCATCACGTGGAACGTCTGGAAGCCTGCTACGGATGAACTGACCCCTACGGCGCCCAGCGTGGCGATCGCCTCGGCGACGAATTCGACTGGCAGCCCGTCGAAGTGTGCGCGTTGCCGGTTGCCGTCAGCGCCCAGCTGGTAGAACGAGGCGGGCGCGATGCCGGTGGTCAGAATGCTCAGCACCATCCGAGTGACCGTGTCCGAAACGTTGAGCTGGCCCGCATAGCTGGTGTCGGCCAAAATCATCCCGCATCGAAACACCGCGACCGGCAATCCGCACAGGTCGTTTGCCTCGCGCAGCAGCACCTCGCCGGCCCACTTGCTGTTGCCGTAGCCGTTGGCGAGGCTGTCGTCGATGTTGCGGGCCGGGCTGATAGTCCGGATGTCCGCATCTTCGGTGAACGTCGAGGGCTCGATCTGGGTGCCCACGTCGGCAGTCGACACGTATGTGTACCGCTTCAGTTTTTTTGTGAGCGCGATGCGGATCAGCTCGGCGGTGCCAACGACGTTGGGCCCGAACAACTCGCGATAGGGCATTGCGGCGTTGACGACGGCCGCGGCATCAACGATCAGATCGACGGTGTCGGCCAGCCGCTGCCAGGACTGCTGCTCCAGCCCCAGATCCGTTTGGGCCTTGTCGCCGGCGATGACTTCGAGATGGTCGGCGGCCAGTTCCTCGAAGTGTTGCAGGAGTTGCGGATCACCACCGTCGAAGGTCTGATCGAGACGACGCCGCGCTTCCTCGTCGGAGTCGGCCCGCACCAGGCAGATCAGCTTCCCGTCCAGCAACTCCATCTGCTGCAGCAGTTCCAGGACCAGATAGCGTCCGACGAAACCTGTCGCCCCGGTGAGCAGGACCGTCCGGATCTCGGGACTCGTGCCGGGCAGCCGCGGGGCGGCATCCAGCGTTGTCGGGTCGATGAACTTGTCCAAGGTGAGATCGCGGGCATAGACCTTGGCGGCGTCGTCCCCGTGCACGGAGTTGTATCGCGGATCGCTTGCAGCGTCGGCATGTCGACTCACGTGCCGGCTCAGGCCTCGCACGGTCGGTGCATCGAACATGCCGCGCACCTTCAGTCGGACGTCCAGGCTGGCGTTGATCGCGGCGATCACCCGCATCGCCGAAATGCTGTCGCCGCCCAGGTCGAAGAACGACTCATCGACACCGACACGCTCAAGCCGCAGGACGCGCGCATAGATGTCGGCCACGGTCTCCTCGACCGGGGTGGCCGGGGCGCAGTAGCTGCCGGCGTTCTGGAACTGCGGTGCGGGCAGGGCGCGGGTGTCGAGCTTGCCATTGACTGTCAAGGGCATCGCATCGACGATCACGACCGCGGCCGGCACCATGTA
>JAVROZ010000540.1:0-4799 GCA_032162485.1 Mycobacterium sp. | reverse complement strand
CCCCAAATCGGCAAGAACGGCGGAACCCTGCCGATCACCCTGTACATCGCCGACGCGAAGGCACCGGGTGCACCGGGTTCGCCGCCGAGCCCGGTGCTGGTGCGGATGGTGCTCGACAAGGACCAGGGCCACGTCACGATCACCCTGTCCAATTGGGGAGCGCCGGTTACGATTCCGAACCCGACCGGCTAGCCAACGCGGGCCAGAGGTCAGGTGAACTGCGGATTGGGAACCGGCCCGGAAGTGCGACGCGACTATCGCGTCCGCTGGACGTCTCCGTGCCGGTTCTCATCTGTGGTGCACCTTGATCGGCGTCGGCAGGAGCGGCTGTCGCGCGAAACCTCCAGCGTTGCGAATGCGGCATGTCCCGAGTCGGTCTCATTGGGCACGGGTCCTTGACCGCGTACAGGATCTGGCCCGCATGCCGAGCGCCGCGGTATTTCTGCAAACCAAGAATCCTTTGAGGATCCTCCAAAGCCATGCCACCACCATTGGGTCCAGCTCGCCGGAAACACCGGCTGGCAACCGATTTCAACCCACCAGACCCGGAGGAACCCGAATGACCATCGACCTCCCCGAAGGTCAGGAGCGTGGCGCTGGTCCACGCCCCGGTCCTCCGCCGGGTGGCCCCCCTGTGCTGTCAGACGTGTGGGTTTACAACGGGCGGGCGTACGACCTGAGCGATTGGATCGCTAAGCATCCCGGCGGTGCTTTCATGATCGGGCGAACGAAAAACCGTGATATCACAGCCATTGTCGCGTCCTACCACAAGGATCCGGTCAAAGTAGAACGGATGCTCAAGCGGTACGCGCTGGACCGTGACGCAACACCGAGGGATATTCACCCGAAACACAACGCACCGCCCTTCCTTTTCAAGGACGATTTCAACAGCTGGCGGGACACTCCGAGATACAGCTTCGACAACAAAGACGACCTGATACACCGAGTGAAGGCGCGACTGGCCGAGCCCGCGCTGGCCACCCGAATCAAGCGGATGGACGCACTTTTCAATGTCGTGGTCGTCCTACTCGCCATCGGCTATTTCGCGGTTCAGGGTCTGCGGCTGGCTGAGCCCCGATGGATGCCGTTGTGGGTCTTCGTGACTGTGATGGTGCTGTTGCGCAGTTCGCTTGTCGGGTACGGCCATTACGCATTGCACCGCGCGCAGCGGGGGCTCAACCGGGTCTTCTCGAACGCCTTTGATTTGAACTACATAGCGCTGTCTTTGGTTGTCGCCGACGGACACACCCTGCTGCACCACCCCTATACCCAGAGCGATGTCGACATCAAGAAGAACGTGTTCACGATGATGATGCGGCTACCGCGCCTATATCGGGTCCCAGTACATACGCTGCACAAGTTCGGCCACACGGTCACCGGAATGGCCGTCCGGATTGCGGACGTGTGGAACATGACCCGCAAGGTAGGTGTCAAAGAAGGCTACGGAAGCTGGCGAAACGCACTGCCGCACTTCCTGGGGTCGTCCGGCGTGCGATTGCTGCTGGTGAGCGAGATGGTCGTCTTCGCGCTGGCCGGCGACTTCTGGGCTTGGGCGCTGCAATTCGTGGCGACACTATGGGTCAGCACCTTCATGGTGGTCGCCAGCCACGAGTTCGAGGACGAGACCGCTGAGAGTGTCCTCATCGGCGAAGACTGGGGTGTCGACCAGGTCGAGCATGCCAACGACCTGATGGTGATCGGCAACCGGTACGTCGACTGCTTCCTGTCGGCCGGCCTGAGTTCCCACCGCGTCCACCACGTCCTGCCGTTTCAGCGCAGCGGTTTCGCCAACATCGTCACCGAGGATGTGTTGCGTGAAGAGTCGGCCAAGTTCGGCGTCGAGTGGTTGCCCGCAAAGAGTTTCGTCACCGACCGGCTGCCCAAGCTGTGCCGTACGTATCTACTGTCGCGCTCGCGCCAAGCCAGGGAACACAATTGGGGCTTTCTCCGCGAGCACTTGTCGCCCGCGGCATTGAAGGAAAGCGTCAACTACGTGGCCGGCGGCTTCGCCGGAATCGGGTCGGTATGAGCACCGCAGCCGGGGGTGGCGCCGTGCTCCCCACCGACGAGGGGCCTCAGTATGAGGCGCAGGTAGACCTGGCCCAATTGCCGCCGGCTCCGCCGACCACGGTGGCAGTCATCGAAGGCATCGCGACAGGCTCACCGCAGCGCGTGGTCGAGCAGTCCGACGCCGCTGGTCGGGTGGTCGCGCTGTTCGTCGATCCCGAACAGCGGGAACGGGTTCCACGGCTGTATGAGAAGACGCGGATCAACTCCCGCCGGATGGCGGTCGACCCGCTGGACCCCGCGTTCGACGCATTCCGGCGCGATCCGGGAACGATCCGGAGTCGGATGAACCTGTTCTTCGAACACGCGGTTCCGTTGGCGGTCGACGTGACCAGGCGTGCCTTGGCGGACCTGCCATACGGGCCGGACGAGATCGGGCTGCTGGTGTTCGTGACCAGCACCGGATTCATCGCTCCGGGAGTGGATGTCGCGATCGTCAAGGAACTGGGCCTGTCGCGGTCGGTGTCGCGGGTAGTGGTCAACTTCATGGGCTGTGCAGCTGCGATGAACGCCATCCGGACGGCCGCCAACTATGTGCGGGCCCACCCCAGCATGAAGGCGCTGGTCGTCTGCATCGAATTATGCTCGGTGAACGCCGTTTTCGCCGATGACATCAACGATGTCGTCATCCACAGCCTGTTCGGCGACGGATGCGGGGCAATGGTGATCGGTGCCAGTCAGGTTCAGCAGCCGCTGCCGCCGGGCAGTGTGGTGATTCGCAGCAGCTTCACCCGGCTGCTCGACGAGGCCGAAGACGGCATCGTGCTCGGCGTCAACCACGACGGCATCACCTGCGAGTTGTCAGAAAATCTTCCCGACTACATCTATCGCGGAGTCGAACCCGTCGTCGCAGAGGTGCTGCGTGACAACGGGTTGGAGAAAGCTGACATCGATCTGTGGGCAGTGCACCCCGGCGGTCCCAAGATCATCCAGCAGTCGGTGCGCTCGCTGGGGATACCCGCCGAGAGCGCCGCACAGAGCTGGGACGTGCTCGCCCGGTTCGGCAACATGCTGAGCGTCTCGCTGATATTTGTGCTGGAAGAGATGGTGCGGCACGCACAGTCGATGAAACCGATCTCGACGGGCGTGGCGTTCGCATTCGCGCCGGGTGTCACCGTCGAAGGCATTCTTTTCGACATCATCCGGCGATGATTGACGTGAACCTCGACCTCGAACACGAAAGAAGGTGGCAGATGGCGGCTGCATATGGGCCACCGCGCAATCCGACCCTGGTCACCGACCGGGTTCTGTACCGCGAGTTGATGACTGACAATCTGCGTTGGGATGCGCTGCAGTTGCGTGAAGGCGACATCATCATCTCCACGCCGCCGAAGTGCGGCATGACCTGGACGCAGCGGCTGGTGTCGCTGATCGTCTTCGACGGGCCCGAGCTGCCCGGGCCGCTGTCGACGGTATCCCCGTGGCTCGACCAGACGATCCGGCCGATCGACGAAGTCATCGCGGTCCTCGACGCACAACAGCACCGGCGGTTCATCAAGACGCATACGCCGCTGGACGGACTGATGCTCGACGATCGCGTGACATACCTCTGCGTGGGACGCGATCCGCGCGACGCCGCCGTATCGATGCTGCACCAGACGACCAACATGGACCACGACCGGGTGCGGTCGCTGCACGAGTCGGCGGTGCCGCCCGCGGAGCGACTGGGACCGCCCGGCCCGGAGCCCGGCCCCGGCCCCGGCGCGATCTGGGAGTTCCGGCACTGGCTGGAAGGGCCGGCCCTGCCGCCACCGGGGGTGGGTTTCACCCCACCAAAGGGGATCGGCACCCTGGCAAACGTCATGGACCAATTCGGCAAGGCGTGGGAGCGACGTCACCAACCCAACGTGGCTCTCTTCCACTACGCCGACTACCAGGCGGACCTGGTGGGGGAGTTGTCGCGGCTGGGCGCGGTCCTGGGCTACGACATCAGCCAAGACCGGGCTCGGGAACTGGCCCAGTACGCCTCGCTCGGTGTAATGCGTTCTCGTGCTGCAGAAGTCGCGCCCAACACCACCGACGGCATCTGGCACAGCGACGAGCAGTTCTTCCGCCGGGGCGGCAACGGGGAATGGCAGGAGTACTTCGCCTACCCCGAGTACCGACGCTACAACGATCGGATCAACCAGCTCGGCGCACCGGACATGCTCGCCTGGGCGCATGAGGGACGCCGAGGTTGTGACCCCGAAAGCTGAGCGCTAGTCGCGTCTTGCAGCGAGGCCGAAATCTCACGACGGCATCGGTTGAGCAAAGTTACTGCAGCTTACCCGCGGTGGAAGGGTCAATATCTGCTGTTCGGCTATAGTGTTGGCTCCTATGACCGAACTACGCCGTTGCGAGAAGCTCTGGCGCACAGCGCTTCACGTAACCTCGTCGGCATTTTTAGTTGCCATCGTCGGACTCGGCATGGCCACCCCCGTCGCTCATGCGTCCGCCGTCGCGGCGACATTGACGGTAGAACACACGTGGCAGACCGGTTTCATCGCCAACTACACCATCACCAACGCGAGCACGGCGCAGCTGTCCGATTGGAGGCTCGAATTCGACTTGCCGGTGGGAGAAGGTCTCTCGCACACGTGGAATAGCTCCTTTGCGCAATCCGGCACTCACTTTGTGATCGTCCCCGCGAATTGGAATCGCACGATTGCACCTGGTGGCTCAGCCACCGGTGGTATGAGGGGCGTGCTAACCGGTTCCTACTCGCCACCGGTGAATTGTCGGATCAACGGGCT
>JAVROZ010000539.1:0-2648 GCA_032162485.1 Mycobacterium sp. | reverse complement strand
GTAGCGTGATGCGTGCTAATCTTCGACCTCGTTCGCCTCTCGGCACCGGTCTCGTAGCTCAGTGGAAGAGCGCCCGCCTCACACGCGGGAGGTCGCTGGTTCGAACCCAGCCGGGACCACCTCGCAGCGCCGCCGCAACCTCAGTTGCGCGGCATCCATGGGACCTGAACGGGATTGTCGCAATTTTCGCGAAAGCGCGCATTGCAGAAGGCAACACTTGCGGCGATCCGAACCACCGATACGTAGGGTTGGCGGTGATGGATCGCGACCGGAACAAAATGTGCTTTCACCGCCATCTGGCCGGTGCGGGCAGGTGACCCGGATGAACGATCAGGTCAGGGAGCTGCAGGCAGCTCAAGACCAAATAGAACAGCTCGTGCGAGCCATCGTCGAGATCGGTTCCGATCTGGACTTACACGGCACGCTGCACCGGATCGTCAAGGCGGCGATCGAGCTCACTGGGGCTCGTGTCGGCGCGCTGGGCGTATCTGCGGCCGACGGCGGTTTCTCCTCTTTCATCCACGACGGTATTGACGCCACTGTCGCGCACCAATTCGGCGAGCTGACAGTAGGCGGGGGACTGCGTATCGACGACTTGGGAGATGATCCGTCGGCGGTGATCGCCGAAGGGGACGTGCCCCGAATCCGGGCAGTGCTCGCAGTACCGATCAAGGTGCGGGCAGCCGACTTCGGCAACCTCTATCTGGCCGATGACCGGGCTGGCCGCGTGTTCTCCGATGCCCAGGACCGGGCCGTGCGTGCACTGGTGTCGGCGTCCGCCGTCGCTATCGACAATGCCCGCCTTTTCGAGCAGGAACGCGAGACCGCGAAATGGACGAGGGCCAGTCGGGAAATCACGACGGCGCTCCTGTCGGGCGATCCACAGACCGGCCCACTGCAGCTGATCGTGAACCGTGCGCTCGAGCTGTCCGAGGCCGAGCAGGCCATTCTGCTGGTGCCTAGCGAGCCCGATGTTCCGGTCGACGACATTGACACTCTTATCGTCGCTGCGACGGCGGGCCGTTATTCCACCGAGGTGATCGGCCAACAGGTTCCGATGGACCGTTCAACCACCGGTGGTGTGGCACGGCGCGGTATCCCGATGATCACCGACTCTTTTCAGTACCCAATCGAAGGCTTCACCGACGTGGGTGAACGGTCGGCGATCGTTATTCCCCTGGTTGCCGATGAAGCTGCACTCGGCGTCATCGCCGTGGCGCGAAATCCTCAGCAGCCGCCATTCGGCCCGGACTACCTGGAACTGGTGAGCGACTTCGCCCGGCATGCTGCGCTGGCATTAGCGCTCGCGGCAGGCCGCGAACACGCTCTCAATAGGCAACTGGCTCAAGCCGATACCGTCGATGACGCGCTCCGGGTGGCGGCGGAGGAACTGCGGCGATTGTGGCGAGCCCGTCGCGTCCTCATCGTCACATTTCCCGACAGCCGGCAGGGCGCCGAATCGTTCACTAACAAAATAGATTTGGTGTCGGTCGGTGATGCGGTGCAATGGGCTGAGCTACCGGCCGAACTCAAGCGGATGCTCACCTCGCTGCGTGACGGCGATCTGCTCAGGCCGTACGCTTCCGAGCCGGGAACGGCAGGCATTGCGCTCCAACATCCCGACGGTGTGCTGGTCGTGTGGATCAATCTCTCTGGGCAGCGTCCGTTCACCCTCGAAGATCAGACGCTGCTCACCATGCAGGCCGGCCGGCTCGGCCAGGCACTGCACCGGGTGCATCAGGTCGACCAGCAACGCGAAACCGCATTGGCGCTGCAGCATGCCATCCTGGGGCCGGCTTACCTTCCGCACGGATTTGCAGTGCGGTACGAGGCCGCCAGCCGGCCGCTGCAGGTGGGCGGCGACTGGTACGACGTGGTCGACCTGGAGGACGGCCGTATTGGGCTGGTCGTCGGCGACTGCGTCGGACATGGACTTGCCGCCGCCACGGTCATGGGTCAATTGCGCAG
The DNA here is from genome assembly GCA_032162485.1 of Mycobacterium sp. Lineage (GTDB taxonomy): Bacteria > Actinomycetota > Actinomycetes > Mycobacteriales > Mycobacteriaceae > Mycobacterium. The sequence continues at coordinate 680 of JAVROZ010000539.1, read as the reverse complement.
CGCCTGCCGCGCACTGTTGCTCGAACGTCCAAGTCCCCGTGTCGCTCTCGCAGGATTGGACCGCTTCGCCGCCCGTCTTCCCGGCGCTCGATGCACCACCGCCGTCTGCGCGGTCCTCAATTCGGAGACCGGCGAGCTGGTGTATTCCAGCGCAGGACATCCGCCGGCCATCGTGATGCACGCGGATGGCACTATTGAGATCCTCGAGGACGGCCGCACCATTCCGGTGGGTGTGCGGCCAGATCGAAATCGGCCCGAGGCCCGGGTGGTGCTGCCGGCCCGTTCGGTCTTGCTGCTCTATACCGACGGTCTGGTCGAGCGTCGCCGCACCGGGTTGGATGACGGCATTGACAGGGTTTGCGAGCTGCTGCGCGAGGGGCGCGATAGCGAACTGGAGCATTTGGCGAGTCAGATCATGCACCGGCTTGCGCCGGAAGAGGGCTATCAGGACGACGTCGCGTTACTGGTCTACCGCCATCCCGGACCATTGCAACTCGACTTTCCGGCCGACGTGGATCGTCTTGCCGGCGTCCGGACTGTGTTGCGTAACTGGTTAATTCAGGCCGAGCTGAATCCGGATCAGATTCACGACGTGCTCATTGCCGCCGGAGAAGCTGTCAGCAACTCAATCGAGCATGGTCACCGCGAGAGGCCCGACGGGGTCATCAGGTTGCGGGCAA
>JAVROZ010000538.1:0-3090 GCA_032162485.1 Mycobacterium sp. | reverse complement strand
CCCCGGCGCACCTTTGTGTCCTCGGTTTTCGGACTGGGTCCAGCGACCAGAGGGATCGGGCGCGCCCAATGGCGGGTGAATAAGGCAGGATAGAACCAACCGCACTTCACTCGGAAGGACCGCTTTGATCGGGTATGTCGCCGTGTTGGGACTGGGTTACGTGCTGGGCACGAAGGCCGGACGCCGCCGCTACGAACAGATCGCCGGGACCTACCGTGCGGTCACCGGGAGCCCCGTCGCCAGGTCGATGATCGAAGGGGGGCGTCGCAAGATCGCTAATCGGATCTCACCCGATACGGGATTTGTGACCCTGACCGAGATCGACGGCCAGACCACCATCATCGAACGCGGGAGCGAGCACTCCGACCACCCCGACGCCCAGGTCGAGCCGCCGGTCAACGCCGCGCGCGGAGGCCCGCAGCCGCTCAGGCGGTGAGATCGTTGCCGCTGGCCTGCTCCAGCAAGCTGCGCCGGTAGGCTTCCATCGCGACCAGGTCGCCGAACAGCGCGTGATACTCGTCGCCCTGCTCGATCGGTGACATGCGCTGCAGTTTGGACTTCACCTCCGCGATCTGCCGGCCCATCCACACCTCCTGCAGACGCGCCAGCACCCCGGCGATATAGCGGGGCAGCTGCTCGTCCTCGGCCTTTATCGTCTCAACCCCCAGCTCGCTGATCAGACCCGCGGTGAGGGCCGAGTTGGTCTGCTGGCGCACCATGTCCATCCATTGCGCCCCGCTGACACCGATCGAGGTACCGCCGGCCGCCTCGATGGCCGCCCGCACGGCGGCGTAACCCGGATGTGTGAAGCTGTCGACGGTCAGGGTGTCGAAGACCGGGCCGGCGAGGGCCGGAAACTGGATCGCCGATTTCAGTGCCTCACGCTGCGGCCAGAGCGTCGGGTCACGTGGGTCAGGCCGGGCAGCCGCCGATGCTGCGGCGACCGCGTCAGCGGCCACCTGAGCGGGCTCCCGGACGGCCCGCCGGGGCGTCTTCTGGTCGGTCCCGCCGCGCCCGGGGCTCTTGGCGTTCTTTGCCTCGCCGCGCACCCGGTCGATGATCTGGGCGACATCGTCCCAGCCGACCCAGCCGGCCAGTTGCCGGGCGTATTCGTCGCGCAAGGTGGGGTCTTTGATCTGGCTCACCATGGGCACGCAGCGGCGCAGCGCGGACACCCGGCCCTCGGCGTTTTCCAGGTCAATTTCGCCGAGCGCGGTGCGAATCGCGAACTCGAACAACGGGGTTCGCCGGGCCACCAGGTCGCGAAGAGCTCCGTCCCCGGACTTCAGTCGCAGGTCGCAGGGATCCATGCTGTCCGGTGCGACCGCTACGAAGGACTGCCCGGCCAGATTCTGCTCGCCGTCGAATGCCTTGAGTGCGGCGGCTTTGCCGGCCTCGTCGCCGTCGAAAACATAGATCAGCTCGCCACGAAAGAAACTGTCGTCCATCATCAGTCGGCGCAACATGGCCAGGTGCTCGTCGCCGAAGGCGGTACCGCAGGACGCGACCGCGGTGGTCACGCCGGCCAGATGCATGGCCATCACGTCGGTGTAGCCCTCGACGACCACGGCCTGGTGTCCCTTGGCGATATCGCGTTTGGCCAGATCGATGCCGAACATCACCGACGACTTCTTGTACAGGATCGTCTCGGGCGTATTGACGTACTTGGCCTCCATCGGGTCGTCGTCGAACAGTCGACGGGCGCCGAACCCGATCACCTCGCCGGCCGAGGTCCGGATGGGCCAGAGCAGTCGCCGGTGAAACCTGTCCATCGGACCGCGTCGACCCTCCCGCGACAAGCCCGCGGCTTCCAGTTCTTTGAACTCATAACCCTTGCGCTGCAGATGTTTTGTCAGTGTTTCCCAACCTGATGGTGCGAATCCGCAGCCGAACCGGCGGGCGGCCTCGGCGTCGAAGCTGCGCTCAGTCAGGTATTGCCGGGCCGGTGCTGCCTCGTCGGACTCCAGCGCCTCGGCGTAGAAAGCCGCCGCCGCCGCGTTGGCGGCGACGAGCCTGCTCCGGCTGCCGCGGTCGCGCTGCACGCTGGTGGCCGGACCGGTGTAGCTGATCGTGTGCCCGATCCGATCGGCCAACATCTCAACGGCCTCGACGAAGGTGACGTGTTCGATTTTCTGGATGAAGGCGTACACGTCGCCGCCTTCGCCGCAGCCAAAGCAGTGGAAGTGACCGTGATTGGGTCGCACGTGAAACGACGGCGACTTCTCGTTATGGAACGGGCACAGGCCCTTCATCGAGTCGGCCCCGGCGCGCCGTAATTGGACGTAGTCGCCGACTACTTCCTCTATCCGGGCACCGTCGCGGATAGCGGCGATGTCGCGATCGGAAATCCTGGACCGACCACCGGAACGGCCCGCATCCCTGGAACCCGCCGGACTCGACACCGGCTCAGTCTAAGCCGTTTCGGCGACGGTCAAAGTCGATGCGCTAGCCCACTCAGCGGATCCCGCTGTTGCCGAGCTGGCCGGCGTCGACGCGCTCCAGGCGCCCCTCGGTGTAGGAGGCGATCTGATCGACGATGACCCGCAGTCGAGCGCCGTCGTCTGCTGCGGTGTTGAACTCCGCGGCAAACATCGGATCGAGCGTTCGGGGTGCCCCGGCGTGCAGCCATTGCGCCACCCGGTGGATACGTTCGCGCTGACGAGCCTGGGTTTCCAGGTGCCGTGGGTCGGACATAATGAACTGCAGCGCCAGGATTTTCAGCAGCGCGACCTCGGCGCGTACCAAGTCGGGCACCTGCAAGTCGGCCTGGTAACGCACCAACTGACCCGAACCGGCTACTGCTCGGGTACTGGCGATCGCGGCCGTGGCGAATCGGCCCACCAGCTCGCTGGTCAATCGCTTCAGCGCGACCGAGGCCGCCAGGGTGGCGTCGTACTTGCCGACTGAGGCGACCACCGGCAGCCCAGAAAGCCGCCGCGCGGCCTCCATCAAGTCGCCGGCACTCAGCCGCGGGAATTCGCCCTCCCCCAGCCTGGCCAGTCCCGCGGCCTCGTCCTCGTCGGCGAGTACCCGCAGGTCGATGCGTTCGGAGACGACCCCGTCCTCGACGTCGTGCACCGAATAGGCGAC
>JAVROZ010000537.1:0-5350 GCA_032162485.1 Mycobacterium sp. | reverse complement strand
CATCCCCACTGAATCCGCGCTGCAATTCGTCGGCGCCGCCACCTTCGAGGCACTCTCCGGTGCGCCGGTGCGTACCGGCGTATTCGACGATGTCCCCGAGGTGCCGCACGTGCGTCTCGGGCAGCATGCCGACCTGGTGGTGGTCGCCCCGGCCACCGCTGACCTGCTGGCCCGCGCCGTGGGCGGCCGGGCCGACGATCTGCTGACCGCCACGCTGCTCACTGCCCGATGTCCGGTGATGTTCGCGCCTGCCATGCACACCGAGATGTGGTTGCACCCGGCCACCGTTGACAACGTTGCCACGCTGCGCCGCCGGGGAGCCGTTGTGCTCGAGCCCGCCTCCGGACGGCTTACCGGCACGGACAGCGGTGCCGGCCGACTGCCCGAGGCTGAGGAGATCACCACGCTGGCACAACTGCTGCTCGAACGCCAGGACGCGCTGCCCTACGACCTCGCAGGCTGCCGGATCTTGGTGACCGCCGGCGGTACGCGTGAGGCGATCGACCCGGTGCGTTTCATCGGAAATCGCAGCTCCGGCAAGCAGGGCTATGCCGTGGCGCGGGTGGCTGCCCAGCGAGGCGCTGAGGTCACCTTGATCGCCGGGCACACCGCGGGGCTCGTCGAACCCGCCGGTGTCAACGTGGTGCACGTCAGCTCGGCTGAGCAGCTCGGCGACGCGGTCTCCAAGCACGCTCCCGAAGTAAACGTACTGGTGATGGCGGCGGCAGTGGCTGACTTCCGGCCTACCCAGGTCGCCACCGCCAAGATCAAGAAGACTTCTGACGCGCCGCCGACGATCGAACTGCTACGCAATGACGACGTGCTGGCCGGCGCGGTGCAGGCACGTTCCCACGGTCAGCTCCCCAACATGCGGGCCATCGTCGGCTTCGCGGCCGAGACCGGGGACGCCAACGGGGACGTGCTCTTTCACGCCCGCGCCAAGTTGGCGCGCAAAGGCTGCGATCTGCTGGTCGTCAACGCCGTCGGTGACGGCAAGGCATTCGAGGTGGACAGCAATGACGGCTGGCTGCTGGCCGCCGACGGAACCGAGTCGGCGTTGCAGCACGGATCCAAGACGCTGATGGCGAGTCGTATCGTTGATGCGATCGCGACGTCCATACACGGGGGCACCGGACAAGACATCGGATAACGTGTGGCCGGGCAGCGTAGCCCGGTGGGGTCCCGAAGATTTGCAGAATGCCGGGTGAGTCCGGTTTGCTGAACGCAACAAGAATAATTCGCCTAACTAACGTTTAGGGTGCGAAAGGATACGAGTGTGAGCGAGAACGGTCGGCTGTTTACCAGTGAGTCGGTGACCGAGGGGCATCCGGACAAGATCTGTGACGCGATCAGTGACTCGGTGCTCGACGCGCTGCTGGCTGACGACCCCCGCTCACGCGTCGCGGTCGAGACGTTAGTGACCACGGGACAGGTCCATGTGGTGGGTGAGGTGACCACCACGGCAAAAGAGGCGTTCGCCGACATCACCAACACGGTCCGTGCGCGGATTCTCGACATTGGCTATGACTCGTCGGATAAGGGCTTCGATGGCGCTTCATGCGGGGTCAACATCGGCATCGGCGCCCAATCGCCGGACATCGCCCAGGGCGTCGACACCGCCCACGAGGCCCGCGTCGAGGGTGCGGCGGACCCGTTGGACTCCCAGGGCGCCGGTGACCAGGGTCTGATGTTCGGCTACGCGATCGCCGACACCCCGGAATTGATGCCGCTGCCCATCGCGCTGGCCCACCGGCTGTCGCGCAAACTCACCGAGGTCCGCAAGAACGGCACGTTGGCGTACCTGCGACCGGACGGAAAGACCCAGGTCACAATCGAATACGAGGACGACGTCCCGGTTCGGCTGGACACCGTGGTCGTCTCCACCCAGCACGCCGACGGCATCGACCTGGTGAAGACGCTGGATCCCGACATCCGGCAGCATGTGCTCGCCACGGTGCTCGAGGAACTGGCCCACGACACCCTGGATGCCTCGTCGACGCGGGTGCTGGTCAACCCGACCGGCAAGTTCGTCCTGGGCGGGCCGATGGGCGATGCGGGCCTGACCGGCCGCAAGATCATCGTCGACACCTACGGTGGCTGGGCCCGTCACGGCGGCGGCGCCTTCTCCGGCAAGGACCCGTCCAAGGTCGACAGGTCGGCGGCGTACGCGATGCGCTGGGTGGCCAAGAACATCGTCGCCGCCGGGCTGGCAGAACGGGTCGAGGTGCAGGTGGCCTACGCAATCGGTAAAGCGGCGCCGGTCGGCTTGTTCATCGAGACGTTCGGGACCGCGACGGTCGACCCGGTCAAGATCGAAAAAATCGTGCCCGAGGTTTTCGATCTGCGTCCCGGCGCGATCATCCGCGACCTGGATTTGTTGCGGCCGATCTACGCGCAGACCGCCGCCTACGGCCACTTCGGGCGTACCGATATCGAACTGCCGTGGGAGCAGCTGAACAAGGTCGACGACCTCAAGCGCGCGATCTAGCGCCCGGTTAGACGCTGGGCGGTAGCGGGTGGTCCGGGTCCAGCCCGGCCAGGCCGTCGATGCTGTGCTGGTTACGGCCGATCGAGCGGGAGTAGGCCGCTTCTGGTTGCTTGGCGTGGTATGAGTCGAGCACCGGTCGGTCCTCGATGAGCTCGTAGTAGGGCACCGCGAACCCGCATGCGTCGGCGATCCGTTCGACATCGACGACGATCGCCGCCCGGACTCCCGGATGCAGACTCGCGAAATGGGTTCGGACCCGGGCGAATTCGTCGTCATCCGGGCGAAGAACCCGACCGGTGCCGAACAGTCGCAGAATGCGGGAGTTGCGGGTGAACGAAACGAACATCAGCGTGATGCGGCCGTTATCACGCAGGTGCGCAATGGTTTCGACGCCGCTGCCGAACAGATCGAGATAGGCGACGGTGTGGTCGTCTAAGACCGCGAACGTGTCGCTGTAGCCCTTCGGGGAGAGATTGACTCGACCGCCTTCAGAAGGCGCGGTTGCCACGAAGAACATTGCCTGCGCTTCGATGAACTCGCGGAGCGAGGAGTCGATGTGGGAGAACTCTTTCGCCATGGAATGAGCCTAGCGGCGCCGGACGGCCGTGCCGGTTGCAGCGCGGCTAGCTGGCGGTCGCCGCCGTAGAAGTCGAGCACCCGCGGATCCATCACCCGGCGCCACAACAGCGGGACCAGCGCCCGCACCAGCATTGCGCTGTATCCGTCCGGAAGTTGCGGTGCCTCTTCGACGTGACGCAGAGCCTGGTACCGGCGCAATGGATTGGCGTGATGGTCGGCATGCCGCTGCAAGTGGAACAAGAAGACGTTGGCGACCACCGAGTTGCTGTTCCAGCTATGGGAGGGTCGGATCCGTTCGTAGCGTCCGCTGGGTAGCTTCTGTCGCCGCAGGCCGTAGTGCTCCACGTAGTTGACGGTTTCGAGTAGGCCGATGCCGATGATCGCCTGCCCGATCAGCCACGGCAGGACGACGGGGCGAAACCAGATGGCGAGCACTGCGAAGAGGACGATGCTGAGCAGCCATGCATTGAGCACATCGTTGCGAAGCGTCCAGCGTGTTTTGTGATGACGGGCCCATCGTCGAGATTCCAGATTCCAGGCTGAGCGCACGCCGCCGATAACGGATCGCGGGACGAAGGCGTACAGGCTTTCGCCCAGTCGTGAGCTTGCGGGGTCCTCGGGCGTCGCCACACGGACATGGTGTCCGCGGTTGTGCTCGACAAAGAAGTGCCCGTAGCAGGTCTGGGCAAGTGCGATTTTGGAGAGGCGTTTCTCGGCGCTTTCTCGGGTGTGGCCTAATTCATGCGCGGCATTGATCGCGAGGCCGCCGATCAGACCGACTGTCATCATCAGTCCGACCTTGTCGACGAGATCCATTGTCAGCCAACCGCCGCCGCTCCAAAGCCAGCAGGCAAGCACCAGCGACCCGTACTGATTCGGTAGGTAGAGGTAGGTGGCCCAGCGGTAAAAAAGGTCGCTTTCTAGTCGTGCGAGTGCACCGTCTGGCGGATTCTCTCCGTCGGGTCCGAACAGGTGGTCCAGTGCGGGAACCACGCCAAACGCCAGGACGGGGCCGCTCCACCAGATCGCGCCCTGGCCGGTCACCCGCACCATCAACCACGAGACGACGACGAGTCCCGGGACGATCGCTCCCAGCAGCCAGAGGAACCGTTTGGGGTCCTTCCAGCTATGCGATGCGACCACGCCGGCAACGTATCCACTTGGTTGTGACGTTGCTCCGATACATGCCTACCCCCCATAATTAGTATGTATCCCGTACTTATAGTACGGTAAATCTATTTTACGTCAACATTGGGTTTCCAGCTGGGCGGGGGCGATGAGCAGGGCAGCGCGCGCGACGGATTTCTCACGGAGACGGTTTCTGGGTGCGGCCGCCGGTATCGCTGTGGGTGCCGCCGGCGCGGGTGCGCTCGAACTCGGCTGGCACCGTGACCCGACCGCTCCACCCCGATCCCACTACCGGGCGATCGTGGTGGGAAGCGGCTATGGCGGCGGCGTGTCGGCACTGCGGCTAGGTGAAGCCGGCGTCAACACCCTGATCCTGGAAAAGGGCAGGCTGTGGGACTCCGCCGACGCGGACGGCAAACGCTTCTCGCGAATGCTGCCCGCAGACAACCGGGCCGGTTGGTTCACGTCCGTCCCGCCCAGCCTGGTGCCATCGTTTCGCGGTATCTCGATGGCGCAGGTGGCCCAGCACGCGCCCTCTCCGCAGCCTGTTCAGGCCGGGATCTGCGACAAGGTGGTCCACGGCGCGCATACGGTCTTTCGCGGAACCGCCGTTGGCGGTGGGTCGTTGATCAACGCGGGGATCGCCGCGATTCCGACGCCGGATCAGGTCCGTGCCGCCTTCCCGGATATCGACCCCGCCGTATTCCTGGGCACCTACATCGAACGCGCCAAGGCGATGCTGCGCATCAGCTATCGCGACATGGACTGGTTCGAGCAGACGCCGTGGTTCCAATACGCAAGGGTGGGAAGGCAGTACGCGGCGGCAGCCGGCTACGGGGTCGACTACAACGGCAGCGCGTACTCGTTCGATTACATGAGAAGAGAAGAGGCGGGCCAGGTTCCACGATCGGCGCTCGATTTCGAGCAGCAGTACGGCAACAACTACGGCAGGGTCGGCAGTGTCGACCAGACATACATTGCTGCCGCTCTGGCGACCGGAAAGGTCACCCTCAAGCCGCTCACCGAGGTCACCGGCATCCGTCGCGAACGTTCGGGCGAATTCGTGGTGTCCACCCGCGAGATCGACAGATTCGGCAAAGACGTCCGCCGCGACGAAATCGCCTGTGATGAGCTCTATCTCGGTGCCGGAGTGCT
>JAVROZ010000536.1:0-2616 GCA_032162485.1 Mycobacterium sp. | reverse complement strand
GTTTCGGATGGTGACCGTCCAGCCTACTTCGGCGAGGCGGTTGTCACCGGGGCAGGCCAAGACTTCCTCGTCGATGATGGTTTGTCCGTGGTGTTTGGCCCAGCCGGTGGTGTGGTGGACCTGGGTGTTGTAGCCGGGCACGGTGCAGCCCGGTTTGGTGCACCCGCGGTCGCGGGCGTGCAGCACGATCCGCTGCCCTATCGAGGCCAGGCGTCGGGTGCGACCCAGGTACAGCGGCTCATTGGTGTGCTTGTCGAACACCACCAGGTAGTGGAGGGCGTGTGACGCCATCCGGATCAGATCAGCCATCGGCAGCAGGCTGCCGCCACCGGTGACCGCACTCCCGGCGGCGGCTTGCAGGTCCTGCAGGGTGGTGGAGACGATGACGGACACGGGTATCCCGTTGTGTTGGCCCAGCTCCCCGGAGGACAGGGCGTGGCGGCCGATGGCGGTGAACGCGTCGTGGGTGCGTTGCCCGGCGCTGCGGGTGTCACCGTCGATCTGAGCTTGTGACGGTGTCCCCGAGGTGCGCGGTTCGCAGTCCTCGGGGTTGCACATCCCGGGGGCGGCGGCCTTGGCCAGGATCGGTTCCCAGGTGGCCCGCCACTGCGGATCCACCCACCCGGAGAGCCTGCTCGTCCCGTCGGCCTGTTGCGGCCCCAGGGTGATCGATCGTTTGCGGGTGCGTTCGGTGTCGTCGGGTGCGGGGCCGTCCTGATCGATGGCGGTGGCCAGCTTGTCGGCGGCCTTGCGGAGTTCCTCGGGTCCCGATCCGGTCGCAATCCGCACCAGCGTGCCTTGTGACAGGTCCCGGATCTCCGGGTCCACCCAGCCGGGGAGGTTGTCGGTGAAGGTGCGGATCACCGCGACGTGCTCCGGCCCGATCGTGCCCTGCTGCTGGGCGGTGGCGGTGTCGGCGAGCAGCGGTGCCAGCGGTTGCCCGTTGAGTGCGGTGCGGGGCCCCAGCTCCGTGGCTTCGGCGAGGCGGCGGTGGGCGTCCTTCGCCGAGATCCGCAGCCGCTGCGTCAGTACCGCCTTCAACGACTTCGCGCCGAGTTCGACCGGGGAGGCTTCACGCTGCAGGCGGGCGATGATCCGATGCCCGACCGTCGGCAGCTGCCAGGTGACCGTTTCCAGTTCGTTGAGCAGATCCAACAATTCGGCGTGGGTGAACTCCTCGAACGATCGCTCGATGAGTCCGGCTGCGGCAGCCTGGTATTCGGTGACCGCCGCGACGACCCGATCCGAACTCATACCCGAACACTAGTTCGAACCACCGACAAGAAATCCGCGCTTGTGACACCTGAAACCAAAGTGACACAAGAGATTTAGGGTCAGTGTCGAGCGTCTTGCGAGCCCTTCAGCTTCGCGTCGTGACGGCCAGTACGGCGTCGGCCAACTCCGGCCTGCAGACGACCAGATCCGGTAGCAGGACGTCGGCCTGGTTGTACTTGAGCGGTGAGCCATCGAGGCGCGAGGTGAACAGGCCCGCTGCGCGCGCCACCGCGACCGGTGCGGCCGAGTCCCACTCGTACTGTCCGCCCGCGTGAACGTAGGCGTCCGCGACGCCTTGCACCACAGCGGCGACCTTCGCTCCTGCCGAACCCATTTCGACCAGAGTGCCGTTCAAAGCCTCGCGGACGGCAAGTGCGATGGCCGGCGGTCGGGTGCGCGAGACGACGATGCGCGGCGCGGCGGGGGCCGCGGGTGGCGGCGGCACGTCGGGGGTCGCCAACGTCACGCCTTGAGCGGGCAAGGCGACCGCGCCGGCGACCAGTTCGCCCGCCTGCCACAGCGCCACGTGCACCGCCCAGTCTTCGCGACCGAGTTCGGAGAACTCCCTGGTTCCGTCGAGAGGGTCGACGATCCACACCCGATCGGCATGCAGCCGTTGCGAGTTGGCCTTCTCCGCCTCGGTCGCCTCCTCGGACAGCACCGCGTCGTCGGGCCGTTCGGTGGCGAGTGCCTCCATCAGGAAGGCGTGAGCGCGCTTGTCCCCGGCATCCTTTCGCTCCGCGGCGGTGGCATCGGCCAGCTCGATGCGAACTTGCAGCAGCAGCTCCCCGGCTTCGGTCGCGAGGCGAGCCGCGAGATCGTGGTCGGTCACTCCTTCGCGTCGATCATGTCGATGACGTGCTGGGCCAATTCCTCGACGTCGCAGTCCGGGGTCAACCGCAGATCCGGCCTCTTCGGCCGCTGGTACGGACTGTCGATTCCGGTGAAGTGCGTGATCTCTCCCGCTCGCGCCTTCGCATAGAGCCCCTTGGGATCTCGGCGCTCGCAGTCCTCCAGTGGCGTATCGCAGAACACCTCGAAGAAGTCGTACCCCTGATCGGTGTGGACCTTGCGGGCCAACGCGCGATGCTCCTCCAGTGGACTGATGGCAGGCACCAGCACGATCTGTCCGGAGTCCGCCAGCAGCGTCGCGATGTGCGCCAGCCTACGCAGGTTCTCGGCGCGGTCGGCCATCGTGAATCCGAGGTCCGCGTTGAGCCCGTGGCGCAGGTTGTCGCCGTCGAGAACATATGCGGGACGACCACTTTCGAGCAGTTTCTGCTCGACGAGCATGGCGACCGATGACTTGCCCGAGCCGGACAGCCCGGTGAACCACACCGT
>JAVROZ010000535.1:0-4630 GCA_032162485.1 Mycobacterium sp. | reverse complement strand
CTCGCGTTCGCCGGTGTCCTTGGCCGATACCCACCCGGTGTCGTCGGCGACGAGTTCGTTGCGGCCCAGCACGATGCGTTCGACGTGGGTCTCGCCCTTGATCTCGATCGGAGATGTCAGAAACCGGAACACGATTCGGCGGTGGCCGGGGCGGGGCGCGCGCTCGGCATAGCCGCGCAGCACCTTGATGTTCAACTTGGTGACCTTGCCCGCGGCCTCGGCTTCCTCGTCGGTGATGTCCTCCAACTGAGCCGGATCGACGATCACGTCGACCCCTTCGAGCTCGCCGAGTTCCCGCAGCTCCATCGTGGTGAACGCCGTCTGCAGCGGGCCCCGCCGGCCGATGATCACCACCTCGTCGACTCCGCAGGGACGCAGCGACTCCAGCGCATGATCGGCGATGTCCGTGCGAGCCAGCACGTCGGGGTCGGTGACCAGGATGCGGGCGACGTCGATCGCGACGTTGCCGTTGCCCACCACCACGGCCCGGGTGCCCGAGAGATTCGGTGTCTTGTCCTCGAAGTGCGGGTGCGCGTTGTACCACCCCACGAAGTCGACGGCGGAGATGCTGCCGGTCAGGTTCTCGCCCGGGATGTTCAGCGGTTTGTCCGACTGTGTGCCGACCGCATAAATCACCGCGTCGTACTGTTCGGCGAGCTCGGCGGCCTCCACGTGTTCGCCCACCACCACGTTGCCGAAGAAGCGGAACCGGGCGTCGCTGCCGGTCTTCTCGAATTGTTTGCTGATCGACTTGATCTTGGGGTGATCGGGCGCGACACCGGAGCGCACCAAGCCCCACGGGGTGGGCAGCATCTCCAGCATGTCTACGGCCACGTCGATCTCGTCGGACGCGTCAGCGGCTTTGAGTAGGGAAGCGGCGGCAAAGAAGCCCGACGGCCCGGAGCCGACGATGGCTATGTAGTAGGGACGCATGCTGAGCTTTCTCTTCGTGCGCGGCCGCAGCGCAGAGGGGGCTGAGCGTCGCAGTCGCAGCGGTGCACCTGATGGTCTCCTGATGCTAGACGGTGGTGCCGGTAACGTGGTCGCCTGTGGAACCTGACCGTCAAGCAGACATCGCCGCCCTTGACGCCACCCTGACCACGGTGGAACGAGTGATCGACGTCGACGGTCTGAAGACCCGCATCGAGAAACTCGAGCAGGAGGCGTCGGATCCCAATCTGTGGGACGACCAGACACGTGCCCAACGGGTCACCAGTGAGTTGTCGCACACGCAGGGGGAGTTGCGCCGCATCGAAGAGTTGCGGAGCCGGCTCGACGACCTTCCGGTGCTCTACGAGATGGCTGCCGAGGAAGAAGGCGCATCTGGTGATGACGCGCTTGTCGAAGCCGACGCCGAACTCAAGGCGCTGCGGGCCGACATCGAGGCAACCGAAGTCCGCACTTTGCTGTCCGGCGAATACGACGATCGTGAGGCGTTGCTCACAATCCGCTCCGGTGCGGGCGGAGTCGACGCCGCCGACTGGGCTGAAATGTTGATGCGCATGTATGTGCGCTGGGCCGAGCAGCACAAATACCCCGTTGAGGTGTTCGACACGTCGTATGCCGAAGAGGCGGGCATCAAGAGCGCCACCTTCGCTGTGCACGCGCCGTTCGCCTACGGCACGCTGTCCGTCGAACAAGGCACCCACCGGTTGGTCCGGATCAGCCCGTTCGACAACCAAAGCCGACGTCAGACGTCCTTCGCGGAGGTCGAGGTGCTGCCGGTGGTGGACACCACCGACCACATCGAGATTCCCGAGGGCGATATCCGCGTCGACGTCTATCGCTCCAGTGGTCCAGGTGGCCAATCGGTCAACACAACGGACTCGGCGGTTCGACTCACCCACATCCCAACCGGTATCGTCGTGACTTGCCAGAACGAGAAGTCGCAACTGCAGAACAAAGTTTCGGCGTTGCGAGTGCTATCGGCAAAGTTGTTGGAGCGTAAGCGTTCCGAGGAACGTGCCGAGCTCGACGCCTTGAAGGGCGATGGCGGAAGCTCCTGGGGAAACCAGATGCGGTCATACGTGCTGCACCCCTATCAGATGGTCAAGGATCTGCGCACGGAGTTCGAGGTGGGCAATCCCGCGGCCGTCTTGGATGGAGACATCGACGGGTTCCTGGAAGCAGGGATCCGGTGGCGCAACAGGAAAGATGACGACTAAAACAACGGCGACTGCCCTGAACCGAATGAACTTTGCCACTGCAGCGCAGACGTGGCATGACTTCTGGCGCGGCCCAATCGGCGAATGGATCATCACTCGCGGTCTGCGGATCGCGATGCTGGTGATCGCCGCGGTGCTGGCTGCGCGCTTGGTGCAGTGGGTGGCGCAACGGGTCACCCACCAACTTGATGAAGGTTTTGCCGAAAGCGACGCCCTGGTGCGCTCGGAGGCAACCAAACACCGACAGGCCGTGGCCGGGGTGATCTCCTGGGTCTCAATCGTGCTGATCTCGATCGTGGTGATCATGCAGATCGGCAGCGTGCTGCAGTTTTCGGTGGGCGGACTTGTCGCGCCGGCGACGGTGGTGGGTGCCGCGCTGGGTTTCGGTGCTCAGCAGCTGGTCAAGGACCTGCTGTCCGGGTTCTTCATCATCGTCGAGAAGCAATACGGCTTCGGTGACCTGGTGTCGCTAACGGTTCAGGGAATTGCCGCCGAGGCCCGGGGCACCGTGGAGAACGTGACGTTGCGCGTCACCAGACTCCGCTCCTCGGACGGCGAGCTGTTCACGATTCCGAACGGCTCCATTGTCAAAACGATCAACCTGTCCAAGGACTGGGCGCGCGCGGTAGTGGACATTCCCGTCTCGACAAACGCCGATCTCAATCGGGTCAACGAGGTTCTGCATCAGGAGTGCGAGCACGCGCTCGACAACCCGGTGCTGGGGGACTTGCTCTTAGACGCGCCCACCGTGATGGGGGTCGAGAGCATCGAACTCAACACCGTCACGCTACGGCTGGTGGCCCGCACGCTGCCGGGCAAGCAGTTCGAGGCCGGCCGCCAGTTGCGTGTGCTGGTGATCCGGGCTCTCGCGCGTGCCGGCATCGTGACCGCGGCCGACGCCAGGGTGGGCATCGTCGATGATGCGGGTGTCAGTGACCCCACCGAGACGGGCGAGGTGACCGCCGCCGACAAGACCCCGGGCCCGGTGACGCAACGATGAAACTCGACTTGAACCTGTTGCACCGGCGTCGCAAAGCCGACGAGCGGCGGGCACCGAGACACCTGTTCGGTGGGCGTGTCCGCACGTCGACACTCGTGTTGATCGTCGTGTTCTTCGCCCTGTGGTGGACGTACGGGACGTACAGTCCGCATACGCAGCCCCATAACGTCCCGCCGCCGGCGCCGTCCCAGGTAGTCCCGCCGGGCTTCGTACCTGACCCCGACTACACCTGGGTGCCGCGTACCCGAGTGCAGCAGCCGCCTGTCACCAGGACGACGCCGACTCCGACGCCGACCACCACAACGCCGCCCCCGACGACCACCACGACGTCCCCGCCGGGATTGCCGTGCCTGCTGCCGCCGCCGTTCTGCCCGCCCTCAAGCAGCCCGACTCCAACCCCGACTACACCGTCCCAGCAACCGCTGCCGGGGCTGGCCCCGGCGCCCAGCCCGACGGCCCCAGCCCGCTGAGTTTCGCCCCCCGGCGAAACACCCCGCTACACTGGCGTGCCGTGATGATCACCCTGGAACATGTCACCAAGCAGTACAAATCGTCGGCACGTCCGGCCTTGGATGACATCAATGTCAAAATCGATAAGGGTGAGTTCGTCTTCCTCATCGGTCCGTCGGGATCGGGCAAGTCGACGTTCATGCGGCTGGTGCTGGCGGCGGAGACGCCGACAGCCGGTGACATCCGGGTTTCGAAGTTCCATGTGAACAAGCTGCGCGGTCGCAACGTGCCGAAGTTGCGTCAGGTGATCGGCTGCGTCTTCCAGGACTTCCGGTTGCTGCAGCAGAAGACGGTTTACGACAACGTCGCCTTCGCACTGGAGGTCATCGGCAGACGCACTGACGCGATCAACCGGGTGGTGCCGGAAGTGCTCGAGACCGTCGGCTTGGCCGGCAAGGCCAACCGGCTGCCGCACGAACTCTCGGGCGGGGAACAACAGCGGGTGGCAATTGCCCGCGCGTACGTGAACCGGCCGCTGGTGCTGCTGGCAGACGAGCCGACCGGGAACCTCGACCCAGACACCAGTAAGGACATCATGGACCTGTTGGAGCGGATCAACCGCACCGGGACGACGGTATTGATGGCGACACACGACCATCACATCGTGGACGCGATGCGACAGCGTGTGGTCGAGTTGTCACTGGGCAGGCTGGTTCGTGACGAACAGCGTGGCGTCTACGGGATGGATCGCTAAGTGCGCTTCGGATTCCTACTCAACGAGGTCCTGACCGGCCTTCGTCGCAACGTCACCATGACGACGGCGATGATCCTGACGACTGCAATCTCCATCGCCCTGTTTGGCGGCGGTCTGCTGGTGGTGCGGTTGGCCGACAACTCCCGCGCCATCTACCTAGACCGCGTCGAATCGCAGGTCTTTCTCACCGACGACGTGTCCGCGAACGACCCGACTTGTTCCAACAACCCATGCAAAGCGCTTCGCGAAACCATCGAAAAG
>JAVROZ010000534.1:0-3065 GCA_032162485.1 Mycobacterium sp. | reverse complement strand
GCGCGGCGCGACCTGACCGACCGGCGGGACCGAACCCGGGAACTCGCTCAAGAGGCAGACCGGCTGAAGTTCGCGCTGAATGAGATCGACACCGTCGCACCGCAACCGGGAGAAGACGAAGCGCTGGTCGCCGACATCCGTCGGCTCTCCGAATTGGACACACTGCGCGAAGCGGCGGCGTCCGCGCGGGAGGTGTTGTCGAGTTCATCGGAGGAGGCGTTGGGCGCCGCCGACGGACTTGGGCGTGCTCGGGCCGCGCTGGAATCGACAGATGATTCCCGGTTGCGGACGCTGGCCGATCAGATCGGCGGCGCGCTGACAATGGTCATCGACGCCGTCGGGGAGCTAGGCGACTATCTGGAGGGGCTGCCCACCGACGCCAGCGCACTGGACATCAAACTGGCTCGCCAGGCCCAACTGCGCACGTTGACCCGCAAGTACGCGGCTGATGTCGACGGGGTGTTGCAATGGGCGCAGGACTCCCGTGAGCGCCTGGCTCAACTCGACGTGTCCGAAGAGGGATTGGCCACGCTGGAACGTCGCGTCGATGAACTCGGAAGCGAATTGGTTCGCGCTGCAACCGATCTCAGCAAGATCAGGCGGAAGGCAGCTAAGAAGCTCGCGAAGGAGGTCACCGCGGAGCTGTCCGGCCTGGCAATGGCCGACGCCGATTTCACCATCAGCGTTACCACCGACCTGGCCGAGCCGCACGATCCTGCCGCGCTGATCCTGCCCGACGGCGAATCGGCGCGCGTGGGTGCCGACGGCGTCGATGCGGTCGAGTTCGGCTTCGCTGCGCACCGCGCGATGTCGATGCTGCCGCTGGCCAGGAGCGCTTCGGGCGGCGAGCTGTCCCGGGTGATGCTGGCGCTGGAAGTAGTGCTGTCCGCTTCGGCCACCGGCACCACCATGGTGTTCGACGAGGTCGACGCCGGGGTGGGTGGCTGGGCGGCGGTGCAGATCGGCCGTCGGCTGGCCCGGTTGGCCCGCACCCACCAGGTCATCGTCGTCACGCATCTACCCCAAGTGGCGGCTTACGCCGATGTGCACCTGACGGTGCACAGCCAAGGACCCAAGGGGGCCAGCGGGGTACGCCGCCTGACCAGCGAGGACCGCGTGGGCGAGCTGGCGCGGATGCTGGCCGGGCTGGGGGAGTCCGACAGCGGCCGCGCGCACGCGCGGGAGTTGCTGGAAACGGCGCAGAACGACCTCGCCTAGGCGGTACGCGGCCCCTCTCCACCGCGAGCGCGCGTGTCCGCACGGCGACACGCGGCCGCGGCTGCGCATTAGTGGACGCTCGCACCCGCCGAGCCAACCAATCGTCGGCCGATACACGCCAGAGTTACAAATGTGACAAAAGTGACGGTTTATAACTTCTGGGGCAGATGTTACGGCGCGCCTCCGCGTCCGGGGCTTGCTTCGCAGCCAGAATCGTCCCCCATGAAGATGTCAGCGCTGCTGTCTCGCAACCCCGTCCGACCCGGCTTGACCGGCACCGCTCGAGTCGACCGCAATATCGATCGACTGCTTCGCAGGGTTTGTCCTGGCGACATCGTGGTCCTCGACATCCTGGACCTGGACCGCATTACCGCCGACGCGCTAGTGGAAGCCGACATCGCCGCCGTCGTCAACGCCTCGCCGTCGGTCTCCGGCCGCTACCCCAACCTCGGCCCGGAGGTGCTCGTCAACAACGGGGTCACCTTGATCGACGAGACCGGACCCGACATCTTCAAGAAGGTCAAGGACGGCTCGAAGATTCGCCTGTACGAAGGCGGCGTGTACTCCGGCGACCGTCGGCTGATCCGCGGCACCGAGCGCACCGACCACGACATCGCCGACCTGATGCGGGAGGCCAAGAGCGGCTTGGCCGCCCATCTGGAAGCGTTCGCCGGCAACACAATTGAGTTCATCCGCAGCGAAAGCCCGCTGCTGATCGACGGCATCGGCATCCCCGACATCGACGTCGACATGCGCCGCCGCCACGTGGTGATCGTCTCCGAAGAGGACAGCGCCGCCGACGACTTGAGATCGCTCAAGCCGTTCATCAAGGAGTACCAACCGGTGCTCGTCGGGGTGGGCCAGGGTGCGGACGTGCTGCGCAAGGCGGGCTACCGCCCGCAACTCATCGTCGGCGACCCCGACCAGATCAGCGCCGAAGTTCTCAAGTGCGGCGCCCAGGTGGTGTTGCCCGCCGACGCCGACGGCCACGCGGCCGGTCTGGAACGGATTCAGGACCTCGGGGTGGGTGCCATGACATTCCCCGCCGCCGGTTCGGCGACCGACCTGGCCTTGCTGCTGGCCGATCATCACGGCGCCGCGCTGCTGGTCACCGCCGGCCACACCGCCAACATCGAAACGTTCTTCGACCGCACGCGTTCGCAGAGCAACCCGTCAACCTTCCTCACCCGACTGCGGGTGGGGGAGAAGCTGGTGGATTCCAAGGCGGTCGCCACGCTGTACCGGAACCACATCTCGGGTGGCGCCATCGCGTTGCTGGCGCTGACCATGCTGATCGCCATCATCGTCGTGCTGTGGGTGTCACGCACCGACGGCGTGGTAGTGCACTGGATCATCGACTACTGGAACCGCTTCAGCCTTTGGATCCAGCACTTGATTTCATAACTAAGGACGTGCGTTCATGATCTCGTTACGCCAACATGCGATCTCGCTGGCCGGGGTATTCCTCGCGCTGGCCATCGGCGTGGTGCTGGGTTCGGGCTTCTTCTCCGACACTGTGCTGTCCAGTCTGCGTAACGAGAAGCGTGATCTGGCTTCGCAGGTCACCGGACTCAACGACCAACGCAACGCGCTAAATGAGAAACTCAGTGCGGCAAATAATTTCGACGCCCAGGTGCTCGGCCGGATCGTGCACGACGCGTTGACCGGCAAGACTGTGGTGATCTTTCGGACCCCCGACGCCAAGGACGACGACGTCGCCGCGGTGTCGAAGATCGTTGGACAGGCCGGTGGTTCCGTCACCGGTACCTTTGGCCTGACTCACGAGTTCGTGGAGGCCAATTCCGGCGAGAAATTGCGCTCCGTCGTCAGCTCTTCGATCCTGCCGG
>JAVROZ010000533.1:0-10022 GCA_032162485.1 Mycobacterium sp. | reverse complement strand
GCCGCCGACCGGCTGCGCGCCCACCTGCTCGCCAATGACGTTGGGCTGGACGGGGCGGTCGAACTGCCGGGTCCGAGCGGGACGGCGGTCATCATGGTCGACGCCGGCGCGGAAAACACGATTGTGGTGGCGCCGGGTGTCAATGCACAGCTGACGGTCCCACCCAGCGTGCTCCCCGACTGCGATGTGTTGTTGACCCAGTTGGAGATTCCGCCGACAACCGCGCTGGCCGCGGCACGGGCAGCACGAGCGGCGGGAGCCGTGGTCATGGTCAATGCTTCACCGGCCGGCCAGGATGCCGGCGCGCTCGCCGAGTTGGCGACCGCGGCCGACGTCGTGATCCTCAACAGCTCCGAAGCCGACGAGTGGCCTTGGCGATCAACACACTTCGTCGTCACATTAGGCGCTGACGGTGCTCGCTACATCGGCCCTGATGGCCAGGTCGACGTGCCCGCCCCGGTCGTTACAGCCCTTGACACCACCGGCGCCGGCGACGTGTTCGCGGGTGCGCTGGCCGCGAGTTGGCCACGCAATGCGGGTTCTCCGGACGAACGATTGCGCGCCTTGCGGCGAGCCTGTGCGGCTGGGGCGTTGGCGACGCTGACGCCCGGCGCCGGTGACTGCGCTCCCGGCGGGAAGGCGATCGACGCAGCTCTCTAATTCCGCCGGTCCGTTGGGTGGATGCACCCCAGCGCGCGCCGGGGTGCGCTCACCGGCACCTTCGAGCGCCAGTCGACACTAGTCTTTCGGCACCTGGCGGTCGATTTCGTCGAGCCAAGTCCGCGCGGACATGTCCGAAGGCGCGCGCCAATCCCCGCGCGGGGACAACGAGCCGCCGTGCGACACCTTGGGGCCGTTGGGCAATGCCGATCGCTTGAACTGACTGAAAGAGTAGAACCGCTGCACGAAGACCTGGAGCCAGTGCCGTATCTCAGACAGTGCGTAGGACGGTCGGTTGCCCTCGGGGAAGCCGGGCGGCCAATTGCCGCGGTCCGGGTCGCTCCACGCATGCCAGGCAAGGAACGCGATCTTGGAGGGCGAAAAGCCATGCCGCAACACCTGGTAGAGCGAAAAATCCTGCAGCGCATAAGGACCGACCTTGGCCTCGCTGCTCTGCAGTTCCTCTTCCTCACCGGCGGGAACCAACTCCGGGGTGATTTCGGTGTCCACGACCGATTGCAGCACCTCGGTCACCTCTTTTTCGAACTGCCCCGATGAAACGACCCATCGAATCAAGTGCTGAATGAGTGTCTTGGGCACACCGCCGTTAACGTTGTAGTGCGACATCTGATCGCCGACACCGTATGTCGACCAGCCCAGTGCCAGCTCTGAAAGATCCCCGGTGCCAAGCACAATGCCGCCCCGCTGGTTGGCCAGCCGGAACAGGAAGTCGGTCCGCAGGCCGGCCTGAACATTCTCAAAGGTGACGTCGTACACCTTCTCGCCGCGCGAGAACGGATGGTCGATCTCGCCCAGCATCAACTGCGCCGTGTCGCGGATGTCGATTTCCTCGAAGGTGACACCGAGCGCGCGCGCCAATCTGATCGCGTTGTTCTTGGTGTGCTCGCCGGTGGCGAAGCCCGGCAAGGTGAACGCCAGAATGTCGCTGCGCGGACGTTCTTCGCGGTCCATGGCACGGGCGGCGACGATCAACGCGTGTGTCGAATCCAAACCACCGGAGACCCCGATGACAACCTTCGGGTAATCGAGTGCGCGCAGTCGCTGTTCGAGCCCGGCGACCTGGATGCTGTAGGCCTCATAACAATCCTGTTCCAGCCGTTCGCGATTGGCCGGCACGAACGGGAATCGCTCGATGTCCCGCAGCAGGCCGATGTCGCGGTCCGGCGGGGCGACACGGAATTCGATGCGCCGAAACGAGTCGGTGGTCGCCCGATGATGGCGCCGATTGTCGTCAAAGGTACCCATGCGGAGCCGCTCGGCGCGCAGCAACTCGGTATCGACATCGGCGACCGAACGGCGCTCCCCTTTGGGGAAGCGCTCGGATTCGGCGAGCATCACGCCATTCTCGAAGATCATCGTCTGGCCATCCCACGCCAGGTCGGTCGTCGATTCGCCCTCGCCCGCTGCGGCGTAGACGTAGGCGGACAGACATCTCGCGGAGGCCGAGCGGGCCAGCAGGCAGCGGTCCTCGGCCCGACCGATCGTGATCGGGCTGCCGGACAGGTTGGCCAGCACGGTCGCCCCGGCCAGCGCCGCCTCCGCGCTCGGAGGCACCGGGACAAACATGTCCTCGCAGATCTCGACGTGCAGCACAAAGCCGGGCAGATCGGACGCGACGAAGAGCAGATCCGGGCCGAACGGTACTTCGGCGTCGGCTACCCGGATGGTGCCGCGCTCGTCGTCGCCCGCCGCGATCTGACGACTCTCGTAGAACTCCCGGTAGGTCGGTAGGTACGACTTGGGCACCACCCCGAGCACGACCCCGCGATGGATCACCACCGCGGTGTTGTAGATGCGGTGCCGATGCCGCAGCGGCGCGCCGATCACCAGCACGGGCAGCAGTTCGGCGGACTCGGCGACGATCTCGGACAGCGCTTCTTCCACGGCGTCCAGCACGGCATCCTGCAGCAGAATGTCCTCGATCGAGTACCCCGTCAGCGTCAGCTCGGGAAAAACCGCCAGGGCGACGCTCTCATCGTGGCATTCGCGCGCCAGACCCAAAACCGAGGCGGCATTGGCCGCCGGGTCGCCAATGGAGGTGTGTTGGGTGCAAGCGGCGAGGCGCACGAACCCGTGCCGGTATGCCGAGTAGAAGCTCATTTCCCTCCCTGTGTCGCCCCCCATTGTCGCGTGACTGGCGCATTTGCCAAATCAAGATCGGGTGACGGGGTGCAAACGAATGCCTACGCTCGGTTGAGTGGAATCCCCTGAACTCGTCGCACTGCTCACCGGTCGCCGGGTCGCGGTGCTGACCGGCGCGGGCATCTCCACCGACTCCGGCATCCCCGACTACCGAGGTCCCGACTCACCGCCCAGCAACCCAATGACGATCCGCCAGTTCACCTCCGACCCAGTCTTCCGGCAGCGGTACTGGGCCCGCAACCACATCGGTTGGCGGCACATGGACGACACCGCGCCCAATGCCGGCCACCGGGCGCTGACCGCGTTGGAGCGGGCGGGCGTGGTGACCGGCCTGATCACCCAGAACGTCGATCGGTTGCACACCAAAGCCGGAAGCCAACATGTCATCGATCTGCACGGCACCTATGCGCAGGTGGCATGTTTGGGCTGCGGTTACACCATGAGCCGCGGCGCGCTGGCCGAAAAGCTCGAAGCGCTCAACCCGGGATTCATCGAGCGTTCCGAAGCAGTCGGCGGGCTGGCGGTAGCTCCGGATGCGGACGCCATCGTCGCCGACACCACAGCGTTTCGCTACCTCGACTGTCCACGCTGTGGCGGCATGCTCAAGCCCGATATCGTCTACTTCGGCGAAAGCGTTCCCAAAGACCTTTTGGTACAAGCATATTCACTCGTCGAGCAGGCCGAGGCGCTGTTGGTTGCCGGCTCGTCTCTAACCGTCTTCTCCGGCTACCGGTTCGTGCGGCACGCCGCCGCGGCCGGCATTCCCGTCGCGATCGTCAACCGCGGCCACACCCGCGGCGACGACCTGGCCGACGTCAAGATCGACGGTGGCTGCTCGGAGATTCTGACGCTACTGGCCAGTGAACTGCCAGGACTGCCAGAACTGCCAGAACTGCCAGAACTGCCAGGACTGCCAGGACTTCCGGGGCGCGACCCGACGGGACGACCGTCCACGTACCGGGCGGGGTAGTCAGCGCGACTGTCTGACCTCTGCGACGAACCGCTGTCCGCGGTTGTCGGTCACCTGCCACGAGTAGGGACCGATGACCTGAGAGTGTCCCAGCATGTGCACGGCGAGCCGGGCGTCTTGTTCGTGCCGGATACCGTCGACTCGCTGGCCGTTGGATGTCGTCAATGCCCACATGGTGTTTCTCCGTCTTCGCTATCGGTGCGGACCGTCCCGGACGGCCGCTGTGCGAACAGCTTTTCGGAGGCGCCTATACAAAAGCTCAGCGAAAGCTCAATGAATTCTTGGAGCGATCACTCTTGGTGGCAGTCATGAGCCAGCACCACAAGCTCCCGGCGACTGTAGTCCTCTCCCGCCACCGTGTCAGAAAGTGCAGGTCAGGCTGCGGATGGCGTGAATGAAATTGCCTGCTACGTAAGCCGGTTCACCCGCTTGAACATCCGGAACCTGCCGGAGCAACTCGCCGAACAGGGCGCGCAGTTGCACTCGGGCGACCTGAGCTCCTAGGCAGAAGTGCTGACCACCACCGCCCATACCGATGTGCGGATTGGGACTCCGGCTCAGATCGAGGCGCTCCGGTTGGTCGAACGCCGCCTCATCCCAATTACCGGATGAGTAGAACATCACCACCTTCTCGCCCGCCCGAATGGCCTGACCGCCCAGCTCCAAATCGATTGCCGCGGTGCGCCGAAACGTCATCACCGGTGTCGCCCAACGGATGAGCTCCTCCACCGCCGTGCCGATGCGGTTGTCGAAATCTTCGAGCAGCCAGCTCTTTTCACCGGGAAAGTCGGTCAGCGCCTTCAGCCCGTGACTGATCGTCTGCCGGGTGGTGTCGTTTCCCGCGACGGCGAGCAGCACGAAGAAGGCGGCCACCTCCGCGTCGGTGAGCCGGTCGCCGTCCACTTCCGCGGTCACCAGGCTGCTGAACAGGTCGTCGCCGGGATGTTCGCGGCGTTGCGCGGCAAGCGAGCCGGCCACCTGGTGCAGGTAGATCTGGTTTTGCACCAGGACCTCCAGCGGGTTGCGCCCGTCGAGGTAGACGGGATCAGCCCACGACACCATCGCGTCGGCGGCATGCGCAACCTGCTGGCGCTCCGATTCTGGGATTCCCATCATGTCGGACAGCGTGCGGATGGGCAGCTCCTTGGCGCAGACGTCGACGAAGTCGGCGCCGCTACCAGCCGCCCGGAGCTCTTCGACGATGACCTTGGCGTTCGCGTAGATCGAATCCTCGATGCGACGGACCTGCCGCGGCGTGAATGCCGCGTGGGCAAGCTTGCGCAACTTGGTGTGTCGTGGTGCGTCCATCGCCAGGAACGACTGCGATGCTTCCAGCAACTCCTCGGGAACGGTTGCGAACAACACTCCCTTGCCGGACAGGAAAACCTCGCTGTTGCGGCTGACAGCGACGATATCGGCGCGTCGGGTGACCGCCCAGTAGCCGGTGTCGTTGGGATCATCGATCAGGTTGTCCTCGACCGGGGGATGCCAGCTCACCGGGCGTTGCGCCCGCAATACGGCAAATGTGCGTTCCCGCTCACCGGCGGTGGTGGCCCAGAACGCGTGCGAGGACACGTCGACCGCATCGTAGGGACGGGGGCTGGCAGCGACTGCTGTCATGGTGGCGGGCCCTCTCGACTATGGCGTTGCTCACAGGGCGATCGAGATTGACAATATGCCTAGACACTCTGTCTAGTCAATATGTCCAGGGATCCGCTACGATCGGCGGATGCCGACCGTGACCCGGAAATCGCAGGGCAGTCGCCCCACAACAGCTGCTGGGCGTCAACAGCGACGAGAACAGCTGGAACGTCGGCTACTCGAAGCCACCGAACGGTTGATGCGCGACGGTGCCAGCTTCACCGAACTGAGCGTCGATCGACTCGCGACGGAAGCCGGAAACTCGCGGGCCAGTTTCTACATATACTTCGAGGACAAGGGCCACCTGCTGCGCTGTCTGGCCGCCCAGGTGTTCACCGATCTGGCCGATGACGCCGAGCGCTGGTGGGGCGTGGCATCCCGACACAACCCTGACGACGCACGGGCCGCGATAGCCGGCATCGTCAAGAGCTACCGGCGCCATGAACCGGTGCTCGTCGCGCTCAACGAAATGGCCGCTTACGACCCGTCCACGGCGGCGACCTATCGCGACTTACTGAACGCCATTTCCGGTCGATTGACCCGGGTAATCGTGGACGGCCAGGCCGCCGGGTCAATCCGTCGTGAACTGCCCGCGCACATGACCGCCAGCGCGCTGACCTGGATGGTTGAGCGGGCCTGCCAGCAGAACCTGCCGGTCAACCCGCCCGAGTCTGACCCCGAATACGACGCCTTGCTGACCGCCACGCTGCTCGAAATTATCTGGGGCGCACTATATCTCGAAGTCCCGCGGTAAAGCTATACGGCGACCAGGTCGTCGGCGTGCACCGCGGGCCGACGCAGCTCACCCGGCAGGTCCGAGGTGGACCGACCCATCATCGTGGCAAGCTCCGTCGCATCGTAAGCGACCACGCCGCGCGCTACCACCGTGGCGTCGGGCGCACAGATTTCGATCACGTCGCCGCCGAAGAACTTGCCCGACAACGCAACAATGCCCGCGGGCAGCAGCGAACGGCGTTGCCGGAGGACCGCACGTACGGCACCCTCGTCCAGCGTCAGCGAACCGGTGGACTCGGCGGCGTAGCGCACCCAGAACCGACGCGCCGACATGCGTTCGGCCCGTGCGGCGAACACCGTACCGACCGAGGCGTCGGTAAGCGCGGTCGCGGCAGCGGTCGCCGGGGCCAGCAAGACGGGTACGCCGGCATCGGCGGCCAGCAGCGCCGATGACATCTTCGACGCCATGCCGCCGGTGCCGAGGTGGCTACTCTGCCCCGCGACCACACCGTCGAGATCCGCGGCGCTGGTCACCTCGGCGATGAACCTGGCATCCACCGACTTCCGCGGATCCGTGTCGTAGAGCCCGTCGATGTCGGACAGCAACACCAGCGCTTCTGCGCCGACCAGGTGTGCCACCAGCGCCGACAACCGGTCGTTGTCACCGAACCGGATCTCATTGGTGGCCACCGTGTCGTTTTCGTTGACGATCGCCACCGCGTGCAGCGCCCGCAACCGGTCCAGGGTGCGCTGGGCATTGGTGTGCTGCACCCGCATCGCGATGTCGTGCGCTGTCAACAGCACCTGTCCCACCGTGCGGCCATACCGCGCGAAAGCTGAGCTCCACGAGTTCACCAGCGCCACCTGTCCGACGCTTGCTGCGGCCTGCTTCGTCGCCAAATCATTTGGGCGACGCGCCAATCCGAGCGGCTCGAGTCCGGCGGCAATAGCACCCGAGGAGACGATGACGACATCGGAGCCGGCCTTCATCCGCGCCTCGATCGCATCGGCGAGGCCGGCCAGCCGGCTGGCATCGAACATGCCCGCCTCTGTGGTCAGCGCGGTGGTGCCGACCTTGACCACCACACTGCGCGCCGTCCGGATGGCATCGCGGTGCGGACTGGTCATCCGGTTCCCCCGGTTTCGGGGCCACGTTCACGTCGCCGCCGGCGGGCTGCCTTGCGCTCGTCCGCACCGACCCGGTCGTTGCGTTCCAGCCGTACATCGGTGCCCCGACCGGTCATCGGAACCTGGGCACCCGCAGGAGTTTGCGGCTCCCAATCGAACGTCATTTCGCCGATCGTCACCGCACAGCCGGGACGAGCACCCAGTCGTAACAGTTCGTCCTCCACGCCAAGGCGCGCCAGCCGGTCGGCCAGATAACCGACGGCCTCGTCGTTGTCAAAGTTCGTCTGGCCGATCCAGCGCTCGGGCCGGGTACCGGTCACCACGAAGCCGCCATCTCCGTCGGGTTCCACCGTGAACCCGCTTTCGTCGACGGGTACCGGACGGATCACCGGGCGCCGCGGCACCGCGATTGGACGCGCCGCGTTGTATTCCGAAACCATCCGCCAGAGCCCGAAGATCAACGGCTGCAAGCCTTCCCGGGTGATCGTCGACACCAGGAACACCGGCCAACCGCGCTGTGTGATCTCGTCGCGGACGAACTCGGCAAGCTCGCGGGCCTCGGGCACGTCGATCTTGTTCAGCACCACTGCGCGCGGCCGATCGGTCAGGTCCTCCAGGACCGCATCACCCTGCAGTGTGGGGGTGTAAGCCGCGAGTTCGGCTTCCAGCGCGTCGATGTCGGAGATCGGATCGCGGCCCGGGTCGGCGGTGGCGCAGTCCACTACGT
This sequence comes from Mycobacterium sp., assembly GCA_032162485.1. Taxonomy (GTDB): domain Bacteria; phylum Actinomycetota; class Actinomycetes; order Mycobacteriales; family Mycobacteriaceae; genus Mycobacterium. The sequence goes on along the minus strand of JAVROZ010000533.1, from coordinate 1,998 downwards.
GGACCAGGACCGCGCACCGCTCGATGTGCCGTAGGAAGTCCAGCCCCAGGCCGCGCCCCTGGGACGCACCCGGGATCAAGCCGGGAACGTCGGCGACGGTGAACGCGTGCTCGCCGGTCGACACCACCCCGAGGTTGGGCACCAGCGTGGTGAACGGGTAGTCGGCGATCTTAGGCTTGGCCGCCGAGATGACCGACACCAGCGACGACTTCCCCGCCGAGGGAAACCCGACCAGCCCCACGTCGGCGACGGTCTTGAGCTCGAGGGTCAGGTCGCGGGCTTCTCCGGGCTCACCGAGCAGTGCGAAGCCGGGCGCCTTGCGGGCGCGAGAGGCCAGCGCGGCATTGCCCAACCCGCCCCGCCCACCGGCGGCGGCTTCGAAGCGGGTGCCGATGCCGACCAGGTCGGCCAGCAGGCGGCCGTTTTCGTCCAGCACCACGGTGCCGTCGGGAACCTTGACTTCCAGGTCCGCGCCGGCGGCGCCGTCCCGGTTGTTTCCCATGCCCTGTTTGCCGGAGGGCGCGGTGACGTGTGGACGGAAGTGAAAGTCGAGCAGGGTGTGCACCTGCGGGTCGACGATGAAGACGATGCTGCCGCCGCGGCCGCCATTACCGCCGTCGGGTCCGCCCAGTGGCTTGAATTTCTCGCGGTGCACCGATGCGCAGCCGTTACCGCCGGATCCCGCTCGCATGTGGATGACCACCCGATCGATGAATCGAGGCATCGGGCTTCCCCTTAATCGGCCACCGGATGCGCGGGTTCTTCAGAAGCCTTGAGCGCACCCGTGGCAGTCAGTCGGTGCTCTGCCCGGCTGCGACGATGTTGACGGTCTTGCGGCCGGCCTTGACGCCGAACTGGACCGCCCCGGCCGCCGTTGCGAACAACGTGTCGTCGCCACCGCGCCCGACGTTGACGCCCGGGTGGAATTTGGTGCCCCGCTGGCGGACCAGGATCTCGCCGGCCTTGACGACCTGGCCGCCGAACCGCTTGACGCCAAGCCGCTGGGCGTTGGAGTCCCGACCGTTGCGCGAGCTGGAAGCGCCCTTTTTGTGTGCCATGTTTGCCTCCCGCTACTTGATGCCAGTGACCTTGAGGACCGTCAGCTGCTGACGGTGCCCCTGGCGCTTGTGGTACCCGGTCTTGTTCTTGAACTTGTGAATGCGGATCTTGGGGCCTTTGGTGTGCTCGAGCACCTCGCCGGTGACCGCGACCTTGGCCAGCGCGTTGGCGTCGCTGGTGACGTTGGCACCGTCAACGACCAGGGCAACCGGCAGCGACACGTTGTCGCCGGGCTCGGATTCCAGCTTCTCGACCTTGACCACGTCGCCAACGGCAACCTTGTACTGCTTACCGCCGGTCTTGACGATTGCGTAGGTCGCCATCGTTGCTCCTGCCTCTTCTTCGTGTCGTTCGCCTGCTCAAATATCACGGCACTCGCGCGCGTGTGAGCGACGGTGCGCGTCGTGGTCTGGGGTGCGGGTCCTATGTCCCACTGTCGTCGAACACCGTTCGCCGAGCGAAGGCCTGACGACAACTGTCCAAGGGTACGTGACCAGCGACTAAAGGGTCAAACCGGCCCGGTCGTACGGCCCCTTAGCCGGGGTTTCACTCCACGTGGATGGGCGGACCCGCCGGCCTGCCCGCCGCACGCCGCCTGCGCGGTGGACCCGAGACCTCGGCGTCGCCCCTGACATCGGCCCCAGCACCGGGGTCCTGCGGGGCTTGGCCAGCGTGCGCCGCGCTCTCGACTTCGTCGTCGACGAGGTCGTCGTCGTCGGCGTCTTCTTCGTCGCTGTCGTCGTCGGTGTCGTCGCTGTCGTCGATGTCTTCGTCATCGAGCTCGTCGACGTCTTCGTCGTCGTCTACGTCTTCGTCGTCGACCACGTCTTCGTCGTCGACCACGTCTTCGTCTTCGTCGTCCAGCTCGTCGGTGTCGTCGTCATCGTCGTCATCGTCGTCATCGTCGGTGTCGTCATCATCGTCGTCGGCGTCGTCTTC
>JAVROZ010000532.1:0-3295 GCA_032162485.1 Mycobacterium sp. | reverse complement strand
CGCGTCCGGTTTAAACCGCCGTGACTTTGCCGACCGGCACGTGACACAATCGCTCGCCGTGAAGACCTTTGAGGACCTGTTCGCCGAACTCGGCGAACGTGCCCGTACGCGCCCGGCCGGTAGCGGCACGGTGGCGGCGCTGGATGCCGGTGTGCATGCGTTGGGCAAGAAGATCCTGGAGGAGGCCGGCGAGGTGTGGTTGGCCGCCGAGCATGAACCCGACGAGGCGCTGGCCGAGGAGATCAGTCAATTGCTGTATTGGACGCAGGTGCTGATGATCTCCCGCGGGCTGTCCCTCGACGACGTCTATCGAAAACTGTGAACATGCTGCGAATCGCTGTGCCCAACAAGGGAGCGCTGAGTGAACCGGCCAGCGAGATCCTGTCGGAGGCCGGGTATCGCCGTCGCACCGATCCCAAAGACTTGACGGTCATCGACCCCGCCAACAACGTCGAGTTCTTCTTCCTGCGGCCCAAGGACATCGCCATTTACGTCGGTTCGGGCGAACTCGACTTCGGTATCACCGGACGCGATCTGGCGCTGGATTCCGACGCGCCGGTGCATGAACGCTTGGCGCTGGGTTTCGGATCCTCGAAGTTCCGGTACGCCGGTCCGGCCGGGCGGGACTGGGCGGTAGCCGACCTGGCTGGTAAGCGGGTCGCCACCGCATACCCGAATTTGGTTCGGAAAGACTTGGCCGCGAAGGGGATTGACGCGACGGTCATCAGGCTTGACGGTGCCGTGGAGATTTCAGTGCAACTTGGGGTCGCTGACGCAATCGCCGATGTGGTGGGTTCGGGACGCACCCTGAGCCTGCACGATCTGGTGGCATTCGGTGAGCCACTGTGTGATTCGGAGGCGGTGCTCATCGAGCGGGCCGAGCCGAATGGCGAATCCGGTGCGGCGCGTGATCAATTGGTCGCCCGGGTCCAGGGTGTGGTCTTCGGCCAGCAGTACTTGATGCTCGACTACGATTGTCCGCGCTCGGCGTTGGACCAAGCCACGTCGATCACGCCTGGACTGGAGTCGCCGACGATCGCCCCGCTCGCCGATCCGGACTGGGTCGCGGTGCGCGCGTTGGTGCCTCGCCGCGACATCAACGGCATCATGGACGAGATCGCCGCCATCGGGGCCAAAGCGATCCTGGCTTCAGACATCAGGTTCTGCAGGTTCTGACCCGGTGCCGCGGCGGTGGCTGTGTTAGCGTCCCGCTGGGACCCGTGACCCCGCGGACATTCCCGTCATCGTCGCCAGGCTGTACGTCTGTCCCGGAGGGATCGCTGTGACGCAGGTACTTGTTCTTCTATTGGCTCTCCTGATCGGTGTCGTCGCCGGGTTGCGATCCCTGACGGCTCCCGCCGCGGTCGCCTGGGCGGTCTTCCTGACCTGGTTCAATTTGCAGAATACCTGGGCCTCCTGGGTAGGGAACCTTGTGACCGTCGTGATCTTGAGCGTTCTTGCGGTCGCTGAACTGGTCAACGACAAACTGCCCAAGACGCCACCGCGTACCGCGCCGCCAGTGTTCGCCGTCCGGCTGATCATGGGCGGGTTCGCCGGTGCAGTCATCGGCAAGGCCTGGGGACATCCCTGGGCCGCACTGGGGTGCGGCGTTATCGGCGCTGTGCTCGGCACCCTGGGCGGCTACCGGGCGCGCCGCGCGCTGGTAGCCAAGAACGGCGGAAATGACCTGCCGATCGCCCTGCTCGAGGATGCGGTCGCGGTGCTGGGTGCCTTCGCCATCGTCGCCACGGCGGCCGCTCTGTGACGGACGGCTCCTCGGAGGCGCAAGCCTTCGACGCCATCATCATCGGCGCCGGTCAGGCCGGGCCTCCGTTGGCGGGGCGGCTGACCGCCGCAGGACAGCGGGTCGCGGTAATCGAGCGCAAACACGTCGGCGGCACCTGCGTCAATTACGGATGCATTCCTACCAAGACGCTGGTGGCCAGCGCGCACGCTGCGCACCTGGCCCGTCGCGGCGCGGAATACGGCGTGGGAACCGGACCGGTCACGGTAGACATGGCCAAGGTCAAGGCCCGCAAAGACGACATCATGCTCAAGGACCGCAACGGTGTTCAGGACTGGCTGGACGGCATGGACGGCTGCACCTTTTTCAACGGGCACGCCCGATTCGAGGATCCGCACACCATCAGGGTCGGGGAGGATCTACTGCGCGGCGAGCGGATTTACCTCAACGTCGGTGGGCGAGCGGTGGTGCCGGACATCCCGGGGCTTTCCGAGGTCGAATACCTGACCAATGTGTCGGTCCTCGAACTCGACACGGTGCCTGAGCATCTCGTCGTCGTCGGCGGCAGCTACATCGCGCTGGAGTTCGCGCAGATGTACCGCCGGTTCGGGGCCAGGGTCACCGTTGTGGAGCGCGGGTCGCGACTGGCGTCACGCGAAGACGAGGACGTCTCGACCACCATCCGGGAGATCCTGGAGGGCGAAGGCATCGACATCGTCCTCGGTGCTGACGATGTGCGAGTCGCCAAGCGCGACAGCGGTTTTGAACTAACACCTAGTGCTGGCGCCGACCCGATTGCGGGCAGCCATCTGCTGCTGGCCGTGGGTCGCCTGCCCAACACCGACGACCTGAAGCTCGAGGCCGCGGGCGTGCAGACCGACGACCGCGGCTACGTCGTGGTCGACGACGAGCTCCAGACCAACGTCGACCACATCTGGGCGATGGGTGACTGCAACGGCAAAGGCGCCTTCACGCACACCTCCTACAACGATTTCGAGATCGTCGCCGCGAACCTGCTCGACGGTGACCCGCGCAAGGTCAGCGACCGGATCACCACCTACGCGCTCTACATCGATCCGCCCTTGGGCCGGGCCGGTCTGACGGTGGATCAGGTCCGCAAGTCGGGCCGCAAGGCGCTGGTCGGCAAGCGGCCGATGACCCGGGTCGGCAGGGCCGTGGAAAAGGGTGAGACGCAAGGGTTTATGAAGGTCGTGGTCGACGCCGACACCGACGAGATCTTGGGAGCGGCCGTCTTCGGAGTGGGCGGCGATGAGGCCATTCACTGCATCCTTGATGTGATGTCGGCCAAAGCGCCCTATACGACGCTGGCCCGGACGATGCATATTCATCCGACAGTCAGCGAGCTGATTCCCACTGTGCTGCAGGAGATGTCACCGCTCGACTAGACGGTAACGTCTATCGTTGCCGGACCAGGATGGTCTGCGCCGAGGTGCCGACAAAGCCGGTCTTATCGAAGACCTCCGCCGTGGTCACTCCGACGCCATCGGGCCCGATGGAGGCGCGGGCCCGCAGCGCAAAATCCTCACCTGT
>JAVROZ010000531.1:0-8365 GCA_032162485.1 Mycobacterium sp. | reverse complement strand
ATCTTCTCGAGCGGTTCGTTCAGGAAATCGCCCATGTCCTTACCCGCCATCTTGATCACCGCTTCCGCGGTCGTCATCTCTTCCAGGCTCAGGAGCAAGGCACGTCCGTCGTCGCTGGCGTGCTCCTTTATCACCTTGTCGAGATCGGGGTAGGTGTGGGCGAGGGCGGCGACCACCAGCGCGGGCAAACCGGACAGGAGGCTGCCGTTCAGCCGGCGGAAAGTGTTGCCCAAGTTGCCAACGGGTGAGCCCAACACCGCACCGACGATGTCCAACTCAGGTGCGTAGTCGCCACACATCTCGGCGGCCCACGCGCTGGCCAGCCCACCGCCGGAGTAGCCCCAGAGCCCGATCGGCGCCGAGGGGGACAAACCGAGTCGGTCGGAGTTCAGTGCGGCCCTGATGCCATCGAGGGTGCGGTAGCCGGGTTCGTAGGGTGCGCCCCACAACCCGTGCAGACCTTCGTGGTCAGGCACCGAGACCGCCCAGCCTTCGGCAACCGCGGCGGTGATCAGCAACAGCTCCAATTGGGCCAAGGACCCGATGGCTTTAGCTCTGCGCCGCAGCGCGTACGAGGGGAAGCAACGCGAGGTGATGGCGTCGATCGCGCACTGGTAGGAGAGCAGCGGAATGGTTTTGCCCGGGGCGACCTGGGCGGGGACCAGCACCGTCGTCACCGTCGCCTCGGGGTTGCCGTTCATGTCCGTTGTGCGGAACAGCAACTGGGTAGCGGCGATGGACTGGGGCACGAGGCCCAGGAAGGCCAGTTCGACGTCGCGTGAGCGCAGCACGGTGCCTGGTGGGGCGTGCTGGAAGCCTGCGGGCGGCTGGTAGAACGGGTCATCCTTGGGAAGCAGCGGCCGGGTCTTGCGCTGCAGCTCCTCATGCGCGGGCCGCCCGATCCAGTGCAACCCTTCCGGACCCGTCGCGCCTGCCGCTTTGGCGAGCTCCACCATCAACGTTCCCTTCGAGGCCTTTGGCGTACTCGCGCGCACCTGGCCCCGAACGCACGGGGTGGCGGCGCCGCCGGCCAGTCAGATTTCAGCGCCAGCGCCTACCACTCGCCAGCATTCTTCTTAATTGCCTCTTAAGCAATGTACAGGCCCGGTCCGCTGAATCGAAACCACCGCGCGGGTTGTCCACATCGCAAAGGGAATCCAGGCGCGCCGCTTTACCCTGGCGGCCGCAGTGCGGCGAACTCGTCGGTGACCCGCAGTTGGGAGTCGGTAAAGCGGTACAGCGCCGCTGGCCGACCCCCACTTCGGCCGGACTGAGCGATGGTGCCGGTCTGGGTGATGACCTTGCGGCGGACAAGCACGCGCTGCAGATTCGTCGCATCCACCTGGTAGCCCAGCGCGGCTCCGTAGATGTCGCGTAGCGTCGACAGAGCGAATTCTCTTGGGGCCAAGGCGAATCCAATGTTCGTATATGACATCTTGGCCACCAAACGCGCATGCGCGTGGGTCACCATGGGTCCGTGGTCAAACGCCATCGGCGGCAGGGAAGTCACCGGATGCCACCGAGTGTCTGGCGGTAACTCGGGCGTGGCGGGGAAGGGCACCAGGCCCAGGAACGTGGACGCAATCATGCGGATGTCGGGCACTCGGTGTGGATCGGAGAACACCGCGAGTTGTTCAAGGTGTGACAGTTGGCGCAGGTCGACTTTCTCGGCCAATTGGCGGCGGACCGAGGTGGTCATGTCCTCGTCGTTGCGCAGCCGCCCGCCGGGCAACGACCACGCGCCGCGTTGCGGGTCCTGGGCACGCTGCCATAACAGCACGTTAAGCTGCGGTTTCCCGCCGGGACCGGCGTCTGTAAGCATTCGAACCTGGAACACGACCGCGAGCACTTCGTGGGCGGTGCTACCATGAGGCATGTTTTCGATTATAAGTCGAAAACCTCCTAGGTGCGAAAGGAGCCCCATGACGGTCCTGAATCGCATGGATACGTTCGCCGATGAGCTAGCAGCCCGCATCGTCAGCACCCCTACCGGCTACACCGGGGTCGAGGGTGACGAGCAGTGGGCCGCCGAGATCCGCCGCCTGGCTCGCCTGCGGGGCGCCACCGTGCTGGCGCACAACTACCAACTGCCCGCGATTCAAGATGTCGCCGACCACGTCGGGGATTCGCTGGCGCTCTCCAGGATCGCGGCCGAGGCGCCCGAGGACACGATCGTGTTCTGCGGTGTGCACTTCATGGCCGAGACGGCCAAGATCCTCAGCCCGGCCAAGACCGTATTGATCCCGGACCAACGCGCCGGCTGCTCACTGGCCGACTCGATCACTCCCGACGAACTGCGTGCCTGGAAGGCCGACCACCCCGGTGCCGTCGTCGTCTCCTACGTCAACACCACGGCCGAAGTGAAGGCGCTGACCGACATCTGCTGCACGTCGTCGAATGCGGTGGATGTGGTCGCCTCCATCGACCCCGACCGCGAGGTGCTGTTCTGCCCGGACCAGTTCCTGGGCGCCCACGTGCGCCGGGTGACCGGCCGTACGAATCTGCACGTGTGGGCCGGCGAATGCCACGTACACGCGGGGATCAATGGCGACGAGCTCACCGACCAGGCGCGGGCGAATCCCGATGCCGAGCTGTTCGTGCACCCCGAATGTGGTTGTGCCACCTCGGCTTTATACCTCGCCGGGGAGGGCGCGTTTCCCGCGGAACGCGTCAAGATCCTCTCCACCGGCGGCATGCTCGAGGCCGCGCACGAGACCCGCGCCCGTAAGGTGCTGGTCGCCACCGAGGTCGGCATGCTGCACCAATTGCGCAGGGCGGCACCGGAAGTCGACTTCCAGGCGGTCAACGACCGCGCCTCCTGCCGGTACATGAAGATGATCACCCCCGCCGCCCTGTTGCGCTGCCTGACCGAGGGCGCCGACGAGGTTCATGTCGACCTGGACGTCGCGGCGGCGGGCCGTCGCAGCGTGCAGCGGATGATCGAGATCGGCCAGCCGGGGGGCGGCGAATGACCACCGCTCCGGCGTGGCGGGACGACGCCGATGTCGTCGTAATCGGAATGGGTGTAGCCGGGTTGGCGGCCGCGCTGGCAGCCCACCGGGCCGGGCGCCGCGTCATCGTCCTCAACAAAGCGGGTCAGACGAGTGGGGTGACCGCGACGCATTACGCGCAGGGCGGCATCGCGGTGGTGTTGCCGGAGAACGACGACTCGATCGATGCCCACGTCGCCGACACCTTGGCGGCGGGTGCGGGCCTGTGCGACACCGACTCGGTGTATTCGATCGTCGCCGACGGCTATCGCGCGGTAGTTGAATTGGTCGGTGAGGGAGCACGATTCGACGAGGCTGCGCCCGGTCGCTGGGATGTGACGCGCGAGGGCGGGCACACGCGGCGGCGCGTTGTGCACGCCGGCGGTGACGCCACCGGCGCCGAGGTCCAGCGCGCACTCGATGATGCCGCCCGCGTGCTGGACATCCGCAGTGGCCACGTGGCGCTACGGGTGCTGCACGATGACAGCGCGGTGACCGGCGTGCTGGTTGGCCGCCCTGACGGCGTGGGCATCATCAGTGCGCCGGCGGTGATCCTGGCCACCGGCGGGCTCGGGCACTTGTTCGGTGCGACCACTAATCCCGATGGCTCCACCGGTGACGGCATCGCGTTGGCGTTGTGGGCGGGTCTGGCAGTCAGCGATCTCGAGTTCATCCAGTTTCATCCGACGATGCTTTTCGACACATCGTGCGCCAGTGGCGGCGGTGGGCGGCGGCCGCTGATAACCGAGGCCGTCCGCGGCGAGGGCGCGATACTGATTGACAGCCAGGGTGATTCGATCACCGCCGGTGTTCATCCGATGGGCGACCTGGCCCCGCGTGACGTGGTCGCGGCCGCCATCGACGCGCGGCTGAAAGCGACCGGCGATCCGTGTGCCTACCTGGATGCGCGCGGCATCGCGGGATTTGCGGCGCGGTTCCCGACCGTGACCGCCGCGTGCCTCGCGGCCGGTATCGATCCCGTCCGGCAGCCCATACCGATCGTTCCGGGCGCACACTACAGCTGCGGTGGCGTCGTCACCGACGTGTACGGACAGACCGAGTTGCCCGGTTTGTACGCGGCAGGCGAGGTGGCCCGCACCGGAATGCACGGCGCGAACCGATTGGCCTCCAACAGCCTGCTGGAAGGTCTGGTTGTCGGCGGGCGGGCGGGGAAAGCAGCGGCCGCTCATGCGGTGGCATCGCGGCGTCGCGGGCCGGCGTCCCTAGCGGCCTGGCCCGAACCGATCACGCACACCGCGCCACAGCGCGGTGATCTGCAACAGGCGATGAGCCGGGACGCCTCGGTGGTGCGTGACGCCGCAGGACTGCGCCGATTGGCTGAAATGCTCAGTGCCGCACCGGTTCGCAGGGTGGGTAACCGTCACGACGTGGAGGACGTCGCGCTGGCGCTGGCTGCTCGCACCGTGGCCGCCGCCGCCCTGGCCCGCACCGAAAGCCGTGGTTGCCACCACCGCGCCGAGTTCCCATCGACCGGTTCCGACCAAGGGCGCAGCAGCCTGGTTCGGCTAGCCGCCGACTGCAATGCCGTGCAGCTGGAAGCGTTGGTGGCGGTGGGCTGATGATCCTCGACGATGCCGAGCGCGCCGACGCGCGAGAAACCATTCGGCGTGGACTAAATGAGGACCTGCGCTACGGCCCGGATGCCACCACCCTGGCGACGGTGGCTGCGGGTGCGGTGGCTACGGCGTCCATGGTGCCGAGGGAGCCCGGTGTGATCGCCGGCGTGGACGTTGCGCTGCTGGTGCTCGACGAGGTGCTCGGCCGTGATGGTTACCAGGTGGTGCATCGCATCGAGGATGGTGCGCGGTTGCGGCCGGGTGAGCCGCTGCTGACCGTGCAGGCCGAAACGCGAGGCCTGTTGACTGCTGAACGAACCATGCTGAACCTGCTGTGCCATCTGTCCGGTGTCGCCACCGCGACCGCGGCCTGGGTGGAGGCTGTCCAGGGCACCAAGGCCAAGGTCCGCGACACCCGAAAGACGCTGCCCGGTCTGCGGACGTTGCAGAAATATGCGGTCCGCGTGGGTGGTGGGGTCAACCACCGACTGGGCCTGGGCGATGCGGCGCTGATCAAGGACAACCACGTCGCGGCGGCGGGGTCGGTGGTGGAGGCGCTGCGCGCGGTGCGCGCCGCCGCGCCCAAGCTGTCCTGCGAAGTCGAGGTGGACTCGTTGGAGCAACTTGACGAAGTGTTGCCCGAGAAACCCGAATTGATTCTGCTGGACAACTTCCCGGTGTGGCAGACCCAGATGGCGGTGCAGCGCCGCGACAAGCGCGCGCCGCAAGTGCTGCTCGAATCATCCGGCGGGCTCAGCTTGGAGAGCGCCAAGACGTACGCCGGGACCGGAGTGGACTACCTGGCGGTTGGTGCGTTGACCCACTCGGTGCGGGTTCTCGACGTCGGCCTGGATATGTAATCCGTTAAACGGCGCGGGTAAGCAGCGTTCGTGTCGCGATTTTGGCGGCGTCGAGTGCGTCCGGATCTCCGGTTGTCTTGGTCAGTATCAAGGCTCCCTCGATAAGGGAGATCACCGCTAGGGCAGCCTGTTTCGCGAGCGGTGCGGGCCAGTCGTCGGACCGCAGCCGTTCCTCGATCGCTGCGCACCAGGACCGGAACGCACCCGCGGAGGCCACCCGGACAGCTGGGCTGGCGTGCACTGCCTCGGTGGCGAGCGGTTCGACCGGGCACCCGTCCCGGTGGTCGCCGGCCAACCCCGCCGCCAGCACATCAATCCAGCGATCGACGATGTCGGCGACCGGGCGTCCGGTCGCGAGTAGCTGGCGAAGAAGTTGTTCGATGCCGGCGCCGACGTTGTCCACGACCGCGGCGGCCAACTGCTGTTTGCCCTGCGGGAAATGGTGATACAGGGATCCGGGTTTGACGCCGGCCTCCGCGAGGATCTGGTTTAAGCCGGTCGCCGCGTATCCCTGGCGGCGAAACAAGGTGGCGGCTTTGTCGATGAGTGCTGCGCGGCTGCGGTCCGGTCTCGGCATAGGCTTGACTTTACTTGAGTAATCATTCAACAATGCTCACATGAGGCAGTTGATGTTTGAAGAGGCCGGGAAATACGCGTGGCGCGAGGCGCCCGACCCGGTAATCACCGCACCCGCGCAGGCTCTGGTCCGGCCTGTGACGGTGGCCTGTTGTGACCTCGACGTGGCGGTCTGTCACGGCCGACTGCCGATGCCTCCCGGCCATGCGGTCGGTCACGAGGGGTTGGCTGAGGTCATCGCGGTAGGCGATGAGGTGATTACCGTCCACGTGGGCGACCGGGTGGTGGTGCCTTTTCAGATCAGTTGTGGAACCTGCCGAGAATGCCGCCGTGGCGTGACCGGCACTTGTAGCTCGGTGCCGTTGATGGCGATGTATGGGATGGCCCCGATCGCCGGCTTGGACGGCGGGGGATTCATGGCCGATCAGGTGCTGGTGCCCTACGCCGACGCGATGCTGATCCCGGTTCCCCAATCAGTCGATCCGGTCGCCATCGCATCGCTGTCGGACAACATCCCGGACGGTTGGCGCACGGTTGCGCCCTACGCCGCCGAACTGGCCGAGCTGGATGAAGTCGATCGCCGGGTTCTTATCGTTGGCAAATTGTCGATCGGGCTGTATGCGGCCGCCATTGGCGTGGCCCTCGGCGCCCATGTCGACTATGTCGACACCGACGAGGGCCGGCTGGCCGCGGCCGAATAGCTCGGGGCGACCGTTCATGATCGGTCGAAGCCTGCCAAGGAATGGGATCCATATCCGGTCACAGTGAACACCACAGCCGACCCGGCGCTGCTGGTGGCGACACTGCGCGCGACCTGGCCGGACGGCGTGTGCACTGACACCGGGATCTATTACGGCAAGGTCGAAATGCCGTTGCTACCGCTGTACACCCGCGGTGTGAGGTTTGTCACCGGGCGGGTCAATGCCCGCGCCGCCATCCCGAAGGTGCTTGCGCTACTCGCCCGGGGATGCGACTTGACACCCGCAGTCGACCGCGTCGTTCCGTGGGAAGATGCGCCGTCAGCCTGGCCGGCGATGACCGGAAAAACGGTGTTCACCAGGGCCTGAGGCGGATCAGACGATATCGGCGACCAATACGGCCATCCGACGCAACTGCAGCCGGGCCAGCCAGGGCAAACCTTCTACGTCCGGGCCGTCGGAGCCGGCTTCCAGGATTCTCGGGTTGGTGATGTGCACGTCGCGACGCGTGTAGTGCACGTCGGCCTCGCCCGCGGCCAGCACATTTTTTACCCAGTCGGTCTTGCCGTGACCCAACGCGATCGACAGCACACTGCCTTTGCGATAGGTGGTGACGATGGTCTTGAAGGCCTTGCCGGACTTGCGGCCTCGGTGCTCGATGGTCGCGGTGCCGGGCAGGTACCGCGCGATCGGTTTCAGGACCGGGTTGAGGTACTTGACCTGGATGTTCTCAAACCAGACCGGGTAGACCATCGGGATACCGGGGGCGTTGTTGGGGTGTTGATCCCTGGGGGACATGGCTGGCTCCTCTTCACCGGGCGCTCATTTCCTTTTCGGGGCCCCCGTTGGTTAGTTGGCGACTGTACCGGTCGGATATTGACTTGAGCTGCTCTGGGACAATGGTCCACGTGACGACATCGCCGACGGTGCTGGCCCGTATCGATTTGCGGGGCGTGCAGCTGACGGCTGCCCGGCTGCGGGCCGCGCTGCCGCGCGGTGGCGTCGATGTGGAGTCCGTGCTGCCGAAGGTGCGGCCCATCGTGGAAGCAGTCGCCGAGCACGGAGCGGCCGCCGCTCTGACTTATGGCGAGACGTTCGACGGTGTGCGACCCGCGGCCGTGCGGGTGCCGGACAGTGCTCTCGAGGCCGCGGCGACAGGCCTGGACCGCGATGTTCGAGACGCCCTGCAGGTGATGATCGAGCGAACCCGAAAGGTGCACGCCGACCAGCGCCGCACCGACACGACGACCACGCTAGAGCCCGGTGCGACCGTCACCGAACGCTGGGTTCCCGTCGAACGCGTGGGCCTGTACGTGCCCGGCGGACACGCGGTCTATCCGTCCAGCGTCGTGATGAATGTGGTCCCTGCCCAGGCGGCCGGTGTCGGCTCGCTGGTGGTCGCCAGCCCGCCGCAGAAAGACTTTGGCGGGCTCCCGCACCCGACCATTTTGGCCGCGGCCCACTTGTTGGGTGTCGACGAGGTTTGGGCGGTCGGCGGCGCACAAGCGGTGGCGTTACTGGCCTACGGGGGCATCGACACAGGCGGGGCGGAACTGGCGCCGGTCGACATGATCACTGGCCCCGGCAACATTTACGTCACCGCCGCCAAACGGCTGTGCCGCTCCGTGGTCGGCATCGACGCCGAAGCCGGACCTACTGAGATC
>JAVROZ010000530.1:0-4117 GCA_032162485.1 Mycobacterium sp. | reverse complement strand
AGGCGGATCCGGGCTCCGGTGGCGCGGACGTCATCGATCAGCTGGGCGTGCCGGGGACGGTCCAGGATGCACACCGTCATGTCGGGCACAGACAGGCCTTTGACCTTGGCGACTGCGCGGACGTTGTCGGCGATCGGCGCGGTGATGTCCAGGACATGGGCGGCGTCGGGGCCCACCGCGATCTTGTTCATGTAGAACACCGCCGACGGGTCGAACATGGCACCGCGGTCGGCCACCGCAAGAACTGAGATGGCGTTGGGCATGCCCTTGCTCATCAGCGTGGTGCCGTCGACCGGGTCGACGGCGAAGTCGCATTCCGGGCCGTCGCCGTTGCCGACGTGTTCGCCGTTGTAGAGCATCGGCGCTTCGTCCTTCTCGCCTTCGCCGATCACCACGACGCCGCGCATCGACACCGAGTTCACCAGCTGGCGGATGGCATCGACGGCCGCGCCGTCGCCGCCCTCCTTGTCGCCGCGGCCCACCCAGCGCCCGGCGGCCATGGCGCCCGCCTCGGTCACCCGGACGAGCTCGAGTGCGAGGTTGCGATCCGGGGCTTCACGACGAGAACCTGCACTCATGGTTGCCGATTGTCCCAGAAGCGGGTTGCCGATCGGGAGCTGGGATACTCGTGCTGTGACGTCGCAGCCTGAGCCCTCGGCCAAACCGGCTAAGCCCCGGCTGCTGCAGGACGGCCGGGACATGTTCTGGTCGATCGCCCCGCTGGTCGTGGCCTGCATCGTCTTGGCCGGCGTCGTCGGGATGTGCTCGTTTGCCCCGACCGGAATCAACCGCGGGCCGGTGCCGGCCTACAACGCTGCCAGTGCCCTGAAAGCCGACGCGCTGGCCCTGGGATTCCCGATCCGGCTGCCACGCCTGCCCGAGGGCTGGCAGGCCAACTCCGGCGGCCGCGGCGGTATCGCGGACGGTCGGACCGACCCGTCGACCGGGAACCGCCTGCGTGCGGTCACCTCCATTGTCGGCTACATCAGCCCGGGCGGTGAGTATCTGAGTCTGACCCAGAGCAACGCCGACGAGGACAAGTTGGTCGGCGCGATCCACCCGTCGATGTACCCCAGCGGCACCGTCGACGTGAACGGCATCCGCTGGGTCACCTATCAGGGCGACGGAGGTGTCGAGCCGGTGTGGACGACGCGGTTGAACAGCCCGGCCGGTCCGGCCCAAGTCGGCATCACCGGCGCCGGCAACACCGACGAATTTCGTACGCTGGCGGCCGCTACCCAAACGCAGCCGCCCCTACCAGCACAGCGATCGAAGGGACACTCATGAGCGCACCGGTAGCCGATCTCACCGGCTGGTCAGTGGAGCCGTTCACCGGCGGCGGGTACACCCACGACGTCTACCGCCGCGGGGACGGACCCGGCGTGGTGCTGATCCCCGAGATCCCCGGCATTCACCCCGGCGTGCTCGGTCTGGGAAATCATCTGGTGGACAACGGTTTCACCGTGGCGATCCCGTCGCTGTTCGGCGAGCCCGGCCGCGGTAAAGAGCCCGCATACGTGATATCGACTATCACCAGAGCCTGTGTGGCAAGGGAATTCGCCGCATTCGCAACCAACAAGCAGCGCCCGGTGTCGGTCTTCCTGCGGGCGCTGGCCCGCGACCTGAACAAGTCGACGCCCGGTAAGGGCGTCGGGGTGATCGGCCAGTGCTTCACCGGTGGCTTCGCGCTGGCCGCCGCGGTCGACGACAGTGTGCTCGCGCCGGTGCTCAGCCAGCCGTCGGTGCCCTTCCCGCTAACCCCTCGACAGCGGCGCGACGCCGGAGTGAGCGATCTGGAGTTGAACGCGTTCAAAGACCGTGCCGACAACGAGGGGTTGTGCGCGATCGGTTTGCGCTTCAGCGAGGACAAAGCGGTGCCCGGCGAACGGTTCAAGACGCTCAAGGATCGATTGGGCGACGCCTTCGAGGTGATCGAAATCGACTCAGGCACAGGCAATGAGCACGGTTTTTCGCGGATGGCGCACTCGGTGCTGACCGACGAGGTCCGCGAGGTCGACGGCCACCCTGCCTACGAGGCGCGCAAGCGCGTCGTCGCGTTCCTCAACGAGCGGCTGCGTTAGCGGCCTGCCGCTTGCGCTGCTCGGCGATGAATCGAATCGACATGCGCTGCAGCAGATTCGGTGCCAGCCGGGCGAACACCCAGGATGCATACGCCTGTCGCGGCTTCACCAGCAGCGCCTTGTTGCGGCCGATCGCGATGAGGGTGTCGCGGGCCAGCCGATCGGCGCTGTAGGCGTTCTTCATGCCCTGCCCACGCAGGTAGTAGTCGCGGCCGACGAAGCCGCCGATCCCGCCCTTGTCCAGGATCGGTGTCTCGACAGCGCCCGGACAGACCGCCAGCACCCCGACGCCGTGCGGGATGGCTTCGGAGCGTAGCGCCAGCGACAGCCCGACGATCGCGTGCTTGGTCATCACATAACTGGTGATCTGACCGGCCGCCGTCAGCCCGGCCATCGACGCCGTGTTGACGATGTGCCCGTGGCCTTGGCGCAGCATCACCGGGTAGGCGGCGCTCACCCCGTGCACGACGCCGCGGATGTTGACGTCGATGATGGCGTTCCACTGCTGCAGTGTCAGAAGTTCGGTGTCACCGCCCCAAGCGATTCCAGCGTTGTTGAACATCAGGTCGAGTCGTCCGGCGCGGGCGACCGCGGCGTCGACGGCGGTCTGGTCCGCGACCGGATCGGTGACGTCGAGGGTGGCCGACGTCGCCGTGCCCGGACCGGGCAGGCTCTCGGCAGTGCGGGCCGCAGCGGCGCCATCGACGTCGGTGCAGACGACATCGGCGCCTGCGGTGACCAGCGCCCGGCACAGCGCCGCACCGATGCCCGAGCCGGCCCCGGTCACGATCGCCTGCTTGCCGGTGAAGGCCCCGGATCCGCTGAAAGTCATTGGGCCACAGGCCTCATGTGGGCGCCGCCGCGGAACGGGGCCATTTGGCATCGATGACGCCCCACGGGTCGGCATAGCGGCCGGGGTAGCGGTGATACGGCGAGCGACGTTGGAGCAGGGCGTGGGTCAGCGGGGCGATCACCCGCGCCGGGTGCCGGCGCCATCCCATCCGCGCCGCCGTCTCGGCAAGCAACTGTGGCCATGAAATCCGCTGGAAATCCAGGGCTTTCACCGAGCGAGTGGTATCCATCCAGTCGGTACCGAACCAGTCGGCATCGTTGTCCGGGTTGCCTCTTCGCCCCGCGGGTATGCCGCCGACCAGACCCATCGCGGCCGCGATGGATGGGGTGATGTCACCCTGCACCAAGCGGTGCGAGTCGTCGCCGCCGATCAGCAGCGTCTCGCCGACCACTGGTGCGGTAGTCGCGGCGATGAAGGCGCGCGCGACGTCGCGCACGTCGACGGTCTGGATTCTGCCGTCGATGGGCAGCGACGCCTCGAAGTAAATGGTGGCCAGATCGAGGCCGAGCCGGGGCTCGGCGGTGAGCACACCGCCCAGTCGTAGCACCACCCAGTCCAGCGCGGAGGCGCGCACCAGATTTTCGGCCTCCACCTTGTGGGCGCCGTAGATGTCGGACGGCCGCAGTGGGGTGTCGGCGGTGAGCACGTTGCTGATCCGGTGCGGGTTGCGGGCGCCGTAGGCGGCGACGCTGGATGCCTGGATGAACCGCGGCGGATCCGGCAGCGCAGCGGCGGCACCCAGTAGCAGCCCCGTCGCGTCGACGTTGACCCGACGGGCCAGGTCGGGCCGGGCGTAACAGACCGGCGGGATGATCGCGGCGAGGTGGATGATCGCCGTCGGCGAAACAGCCTGTAACAGCCCGGAAACCGCTTCAGGGTCGGTAAGATCAGCCCACTTCACTTCGGTCGAGGGCATCGACTCGGCCGCCTTGCGGTTGGCCGGCACGTCGAGGTCAGTGGCGACGACGTGGGGCCCCTCGACCATCAACTGTCGCACGGTTTCCGAGCCGACCAGACCGAACGCTCCGGTGACCAGGATCGTTTCGGCAGTCATCGGCCTCCTATAGGTCCGCGAAAGTGCATCTAACGACAGGTCTACTCGGGAAACAGGTCGGCAGTTGCACTTTCGAAGGAGACTTTAGACGTCATTCCGCGACGGCGGGTGCCACCACGGCCACCGGAG
>JAVROZ010000529.1:0-2630 GCA_032162485.1 Mycobacterium sp. | reverse complement strand
GCTCGATCTTCCGTGAACGTTATGGACTCTGCACGCTCTGCACAAACACCAACGCGGCAATTCGGCCTTGTTTCAGGCGATTTGGGCCACTTTTCTTCCCGAACGGCCCTTCAGAGCCTTCTGAATCCCTTCAGAGCAACGAACCGGCGACCATCGGTGACGTCGCCCGACCGGGCTCAGTGCCGCTTTCCACGCAAGGTGCGGACCCCGGACCGGGCCGTATCGAGCCCTCTGGTGACAGCCGATTCGCCCTTGCGCGCCCGCAGTTCGGCACTCACTTTGCCCAGCAGCCACTCCAGCAAGGGCACTGCGATCGCCAGTACTGCCCACATGATCAGTCGCCGTCGTAGGAACAGCCACATAGTCTTCCGCCTCCTAGATCAGTTGCCGGAAGACTAGTGCCCTGGCAGCAAACCCAGGATCAGAGCCAGCCGCGGCGCTTGAAGATCAGGTGCAGACCGCCACAGACCAAGGCCATCATCCCGACCGCGAACGGGTAGCCGAACTGCCAGTGCAGCTCCGGCATCTTGTCGAAGTTCATCCCGTAGACGGTGCCGATCAGGGTCGGCGCGAACAGGATCGCCGCCCAGGCAGAGATCCGCTTCACCTCTTCGTTCTGCGCGTTGCTGGCGACGGTGAGGGACTTCATCTCCTCGTTCTGCTGCTGGGCAACCAACGTCGCGTTCACTGTCAGGATGTCGCGCAGCAGTTCGCGGAACGCGTCCACCCGCTCCACCACCTGGGTCACGTGGTCGGCGACGTCGCGCAGCGAGCGCTGCATTTCCTCGTCCACCTTGTACTTGTCGAAGCCGGCCCGCAGCGAGTCGAGCATCCCGATCAGCGGCCGGGTCGCGCGCTGGAACTCGATCACCTCACGGGACAACTCGTAGATGCGCCGCGACACCTTCGGGTCGCCACGGAACACCTCGGTCTCGATCTCGTCGATGTCGTTCTCGAGTCCGGCGACCACCGGTGCGTATCCGTCGACGACCTTGTCCATGATCGCGTAGAGAACAGCCTCGGTCCCGCGCCGCAGCAACTCGGGATCGCGTTCCACCCGACGCCGTACGGCGGCCAGGTTCGGCGCCTCGGCATGCCGGACCGTCACCACGAAGTCCGGGCCGACGAACAGGTGCACCTCGCCGAACTCGACCTCCTCGGTCTCGTCCCGGTAGCGAGCAGCCTTCAGTACGACGAACAGCGTGTCGCCGTACCGCTCCAGCTTCGGCCGCTGATGGGCCTGGATGGCGTCCTCGATCGCCAGCTCGTGCAGGTCGAACTCCTTGGCCAGGGAGTTCAGTTCACGCCGGTCCGGCCGGTACAGGCCGATCCACGCCAGGCTGTGCGGCGACTCGTGCAGTTCCTGGTAGGTGTCTGCCAACGATTCCGGCGAGGCGACCCGGCTGCCGTTGCAGTAGATCGCACTGTCCACAACGCTGTGCCCCTTGGGCTTGGGGCCCTGCGGGGTGGCCGGCTTCTGCTCCAGCTGGACCGGCTCGGCGACACCGGCGGCATACCGGCGTGCGGCGGCGCGAAGCGAAGGGGTGCGGCTGAACGCGCGAAGGGTACGGATGCGCAGGTCGGACATGGTGAGTCCTCCAGGAACTGTGTCTAACAGCGACGGCGATGCGGAAGTGATGGGCGTCATCTGCCCGACCTCCGCGGCTCCGTTGCCGCGCACCACAGCACACCCCGAGCGATCGCGCCGGGGGTGACTGACCTGGAAGAGGACCTAGTGCCTCAAGGCCGAGCGAGATCGGTATGTCTGGAGGGTTCGCTGCTCATGGCGCCCCACCTCCAAAATCTCGCAAGCCTTGTTCTGACAACCCCGCAAGGGTAACACCGGAGTTATCGGCATAGGTGTGCGATTCGTTACGTCGAAGTTTCCACCAACCGTCTGATGGGTACTGCCAGGCAACCAAAAGGCAGCCGCAGCTGGGGACGAACCCCAGCCACGGCTGCCCGTAGTACCGAAGCTTTCTAGGCCTTTGCCGGAAGGGTTGCCGGCTTGAAGGCGGGACGGGTGGCCTCGTACGCCGTGATGTCGGCCTCGTGGGACAAGGTGATGCCGACGTCGTCGAGACCGTTCAGCAACCGGTAGCGGGTGTAGTCGTCGATGTCGAAGGGCGCCGACACGTCACCGGCCGAGATCGTCTTGTTCTCCAGGTCGACCGTCACCTTGGTACCCGGGTCGGTCTCGATCGCGGTCCACAGCTGCTCGACGACGTCCTGCTCGACGAGTGCCGCCAGCAACCCCGCCTTGCCGGAGTTGCCGCGGAAGATGTCGCCGAACCGCGACGACACGACCACCCGGAACCCGAAGTCCCGCAAGGCCCAGACGGCGTGCTCACGCGACGACCCGGTGCCGAAGTCGCCGCCCGCGACCAGGATGGTCGCCCCCTGGGACTCGGGACGGTTGAGCACGAAGTCGGGATCGTTGCGCCAGGCGGCGAACAGCCCGTCCTCGAACCCGCTGCGGGTGACCCGCTTGAGGTAAACCGCCGGGATGATCTGGTCGGTGTCGACGTTGGAGCGGCGCAGCGGCATCGCCCGGCCGGTGTGCACGGTCACGGGCTCCATCTCAGCTCCCCTCCCCGAGGCCTACCGGCGGCAGGTCGGCGGGTGCGGCG
>JAVROZ010000528.1:0-3548 GCA_032162485.1 Mycobacterium sp. | reverse complement strand
GGCCCGGGGCCGCGCGGCGGGGAGGACCTTCGCCGATTCCTGGCGCGCTGGATCGGCCCCGCCATCATCTATCCGAGATTCGCGGGCGCGATGGACTCCCTCACGAAAGTCGGTGCGCCATCACGGCGTTCGCGACGTCGTTCGGCTTCCTGATTCGACGTTTCCACCCAGGGGACTACGGCCAGAGCAGGGTGTGGGTCCAGGCATCGTGCGTGCGTTGATATTGGAGTCGGATGTGTTGGCGATCTTTGTCGGCTTGCCAGAATTCCACCGTCTGGGCGAGCAGGGCGTAGACGCACCAGGTCGGTGATACAAAATCGGGGTGTGCCGCGAGGCAGTTCTCGGCCTCGGCGACGGCGCGAGCGCAGGCTGCACGATCGCTCAATGGTTGGCTTTCCCGACTGACCATCGTGACCGCTTTAGCGCCAGGACCGCGCGCCCGAAAATCCGAGGTGCTGAGTTCCGGCGGGCCGGGTACTACGCTTCCGCGAACCCGGATCTGGCGAGCAACGGTGGGCCAGTAGAACGTCAGAGCGGCAACAGGACAGTCCGTGAGCTGAATACCCTTGGCGCTGTTCGCATTTGTGGCGAACCACCATTGGTCGTCGCCGAGATCCTTCAGGATCAGAGTGCGGGCATCGGGATGGCCGGCGGCGTCGACCGTAGACAGGGTCATGGCGTGTGGTTCGACGACACCGTCGTCGACCGCTTCATGCAGCCAAACGCTGAATAGATCGGCCGGATCGCCCGGCACAGTGTCGGGGTCGAATGAGCCGATTACGCCGGCGAACACCGGCAGGGATCGCAGGTAGTCACGCATGGTGGTGACGATACGAGCAAGCTCAGTGCGGTCAGGCGTTCGATCCCGCCGGCAGGGCTTTCGCGACGAAGTCCGCGGCCTGATCGGTCGACCCGTTGACCTTGTACGCGCTATGCGCGGCCCGATCGCGGCCGCCGGGGAAGCAGACCGGGTCGCCGGGATCGCACAACTGCAAAGTCTTCGCGGCGTAGAGATGCCCGACGGTTATGGGCGGCGCGTTGCTGTCGACCAGGTTCAGGAACCAGTTGTCCGGGGTGCCGAACAACACCACTGCTGCGACGTGGTTTGCGGTCGAGGCTGGCATCGGACCGGTGACGCCGTCGGGCAAGGCCAATCCCGGCGGCACCGCGTCAAAGGTCGTATAGGCGGCCACCGCGGCACCTTGCGAGTAGCCGCCGAGCACGATTTTTGTACTGGGGCAGGTCGCGGCGATCGACTCGACCTGGTTGCTGGCGTCGGCGATACCCTGGCCAGCGGCCTGGAAGTCCAGCGAGGCGGGGTAATTCACGCCGTACTCGGCGACCGGGGCGCCGCCCAACCGGGCGTTGAGCGAGTCGATGAAGGCTTGCCCGGTCTGGCCCACCCCGGGCGCCTCGAAGGTGCCGCGAGCGAACACCACCTCCACTGCCGGGCAAGACGGATCGGCAGCCGCCGTGCCGGTGGCCTGCGGTCCTACCACCGCCGCCGCTGCCGCAAGTGTCATCGCGGACAGCCAGCGAAGCCGCCCTAGGAATGAACTTGCTGTCGTTGCGGCGCCGCTTGCCATGGGCGTTCCTTTCAAAGTGGAGTGAAAACCCCGAGGTTGTCATCACGACGCTGACAGCCGAGGTTGTGTACCTGCCAACTAGAACTAGCCGGGCCCGTATTCCACGCGGGCACCGCTCGGGCTAGCCAAGCGGTGATCCTGGTGTCTCGCGGAGACGAATCGAGTGCCGGGCCATGGATTGAACCTAGCCGGTCGGGGCGGCGTCCGCCCGAGCACGGACCGTGACTTCAGCCTCATGCGCCGACCGGAGCATCGGAACTTGCCTGTTCATCCCCACCAGAACGACGCCGCAATTATCCCGTACAGGACGACGAGGCTGGCGCCTTCGAGCCACGTCGATTCGCCGTCGAACGAAATGAATGCCGCAAGGACGACCGCGAGCAGTAGCGCCACCACCAGCATCGGACTGAAGACGAGAGTCAGCGCGCCCAGTCCGACGAACTGCGAGATCAGTACCAAAAGCGGTGCCAGCACCAGCGAGATCTGGAGCGGGGAATTTATAACCACCGAGAAGGCGTACGCCGACTTTCCCCCGGCAGCGAGCTGGATGCCAACAAAGTTCTCGACGGCATTGCCGGCGATCGCGACCACGACCAGGCCTGCGAACGCATCGGAGATGTTCAGCGCATGCATGGCCGGTTGCAGCGCATCCACGAACCACTCCGACACGAAGGCGGCCAACACACCAGCAGCAGCCAGCATGCCGATTGCCAGCCAGACCGGCCAACGCGGCCTTTCGTGCGATTCGGCGGTCTCGGCACCGTCGGCGCCGTCGGCATCGTCGGCGCCGTCGGCATCGTCGGGATCCCGGCGCAGCGAGGCCGGCAGGAACAGGAAGAAAAGGCCGAGCAGCAGCAACGAAACAATGATCGAAAGGCCGTCCTCGTGCTTGGAGGCCGGGCTATGGATCCAGAACGCCACTGACGGGATCGACATCGCCGTGACCGACAGCAGCATCAGGACCGTACTCACGCGCGCGCGGGCTGAGCCCAACTGCTGCGTGCCGTGGCGCAGTCCGCCGGCCACGAAGGCGAGCCCCAGCACCAGCAGGAGGTTGGCCAGGATTGATCCCACCAACGCGGCCCGGACCACGTCCACCAGGCCGTGTTTGAGGCTGAACAGGCAGATGAAAAGCTCGGGAAGGTTACCGAGCGCCGACTGGAGGACCCCGGTGGCGCCGGGCCCGAAGCGGTCGCCCAGCTGTTCGACACTGTGGCCGACCACTGCAGCGAGAACGCCGACCGCAGCGGCTGCGAGGACGAACGTCAGCACCGAGCCCCAGCCCCCGAAATGGGCGAGTCCGGCAGCGACTGTTAGTCCTCCCGAGAGGACCAGCAAGATCCAATCCGAACGGACCATTACGGGCGTGGCAACCTCGGCCGACATGGTCAGCAATAATGCCAGCAAACATCGAAGGTTGCGACCTGCTCGCGGGGCCGAGTCCTATTCGACGACGTGGCGACGGGCTCTTTTCTTCCGCCCGATCACAATGGTCCCGCGTCCACGAACGTGGGGATGCAGCCCGTACGAGCGTGACCGAGCTGGGGTTTCGTGGTGAGACGGCAGGCCGCCATCGGGTTTCATGGTGATAGTGGCGGAGGCGGAAGCCACAGGCCGTTGCTTTCGGTGTAGTCATCTGTATACGGTCAGCAACGACCGGTGTGTATACAGTCGACTACATACGGAATACGTGAAAGGCATGGCAATGAGTAGCGATCTTCGTGTGGTGAAGCTGGGCGAGAACATTGGTGCACGCGTCGATGGCGTGCGACTGGGGGAACTCGACGCTGACACCGCGGCCGCCATCAACCAAGCGCTGGTCACGCACAAAGTGGTGTTCTTCCGGGGCCAGCATCACCTCGACGACGACTCCCATTACGCCTTCGCCCAGAGCCTGGGCGTGCCGACAACTCCGCATCCGACGCTGAAGTTCGAGGGAAGCAAGGTGATGCGGCTGGAAGC
>JAVROZ010000527.1:0-5349 GCA_032162485.1 Mycobacterium sp. | reverse complement strand
GCTCAGATTCGAGCGTGAACACGTGCCGACGCAGCTCGGCTATCGTCTCGTCGAGCTGATCTGCGGCGATCTCGGTGACCGCGAGCTCCACCTCGCGGTTCGGATGCACGAATTGGTACGGAATGTTCTCGTGTTCAACGAAATTCGTGCGCAGCGCCTCGTGCCGGACGATTACGTCGTTGAGCGCATCGGTGAGAGCGGCGGCGTCGAGTGGTCCGTTGAAGCGAAGGGCCAGCGCCATATTGAAGACGTCATTGGCGCCTCTCATCCGATACTGGAACCACATCGCGAATTGGGAGTAGGACAGCGGTGGCCGTTGTGGCCGCGGCGCGGCGACAAGATCCGGACGGCCCGACGGAGGACGCGCGTACTCCAGCCGCGCCACCAATCCGGCGGGGGTGGGGGTATCGAACACCGCGCGAACATTCAGCGCCACACCGAACTCGGACCGAATCTGCGCAATCAGCCGGGCCGCCAGCAGCGAGTGGCCGCCCAGCCCGAAGAAGGAGTCGTCGGCGCCGACGCGCTCCCAGCCGAACAGCCGGGCGAATATCGAGCACATCCGGCGCTCGGCGGCCGTCACCGGCGCCCGGTAGCCGCGCACCGCAACCGGGGTCGGTGCGGGCAGGGCCCGCTTGTCCAGCTTGCCGCTCACCGTCAAAGGGATCTCGGGGATGACCGCGAATGCACTGGGCACCATGTATTCGGGTAGCTCCGCCGCGGCGTGGCTGCGGACGTCGTCGAGATCGATTTCGACACAGAAGTTCTCGTCATCGCCGAACGCCGGCACCAGGTATGCCGCAAGCATCGGTCCGGCCTGACTGTCCTCCGTGACGACGAGGCAATGCCGGACCGCGGGATGCGTCGCGATCACCGACTCGACCTCGCCGAGTTCGATGCGGAAGCCACGCACCTTGACCTGCTCGTCGGCGCGTCCGACGAATTCCAGCGCACCGGAGATATTGCGGCGCACCAAATCTCCGGTCCGATACAATCGCATGCCGAAATTGAACGGGTCCGCGACGAAACGCTCCGCCGTCAGCGCGGGGCGCCCGAGGTACCCACGCGCCAACTGCACCCCACCGAGATAGAGCTCGCCGATCACCTCCGCGGGCACCGGCTGCAATTCCTCGTCGAGGACGTAGGCGTACACGTCACGGTTCGGCACACCGATCGGCACCACCCGGGCGCCGTGGGAGCCCGCCACGTCCATGTGGGTGGAGCAGACGACGGCCTCGGTCGGGCCGTAGTGGTTGCGCAACTTGGCATCGAAGTAATCGGCGAACTTGTCGGCGACCTCGCCGCGGAGCGCTTCACCGCCCACCGGAACGTGCCGCAACTGCCGCCACTCCTTGACCTGCGGCAGCAGCAACAGCGTGCTCAGCATCGAGGGCACCATGTGCAGCACGGTTGCGCTGTGTCGGCTGATCAGATCCGCGACGTACGGGATGTCGCTGAAGGCATCCGGTTTGGGCACTATCAGCTGTGCGCCCGCCGCCATCGTGACGAAGATGTCCAGCAGCGAGGCGTCGAAGCTCACCGAAGAGGACTGCAGCAACCGGTCTTGCGACGTCATGCTCCACTCGGCGACGAAACCCTCGATGTGTTCGGCAATCGCGCGGTGCGAAACCGCGACACCCTTGGGCTTGCCGGTGGAGCCGGATGTGTAGATGACGTAGGCCAACTGCTCGGGATGCAACGGATGAAGCCGGTCCGCGTCGGTTAGCGCGGCGTCTGACAAATGCGCGGCGTCGCCCTCGGCGGCCTGCAGTTCCCGCTGCGAGACAACCACCTTGGGTTGGGCGTCTGCCACGAGATACTCGATGCGTTCGTCCGGGTAGGCCGGGTCGATCGGCAGGTAGGCCGCGCCTGCTTTGAGTACTGCGAGCATCGCGACGAGAAACTCGATTGAGGTGGTCATGCGCAACCCGACGATGTCGTCGGCCCCGAACCCTTGCCCAATCAGCCAGCGCGCCAACCGATTCGCACGACGATGCAGTTCGCCGTAGGTCAGCTTCGCGTCATCAGCGACCAGTGCGGGCGCGTCCGGATCGGCGGCGGCGGCCGCTTCCAGCACCGCCACCATCGTGGTAGCCGGCGCCGCGACGAGCTCCCCGTGCGACTGCGCCAGAACCTTGTCCCGCTCGCCGATGCCGAGCATGTCCAGACTGGCAAGCCGGTGTTCGGGCTCGGCCAGGGCGTTGTGCAGTAGCTGAATGTAATGCGCCAGCATCTGGTCGACGAGCGCACCGCTGAGCACTTCGGTCTGGAACTCGAACTCGGCGAGCGCGCCCTGCGGGTCAAGCACCACCGCGAGCGCAAGCGGCAGGTGGGCCGTTACCGCACCCAGTTCGAGTTGTCGCACGGTGACGCCGTCCAACGTGAATCCGCTGACGCTGTTGCGCATGCTGAAGCCCAGCCGGACGAGCTGGTCCATGCCGTCGTGGCCCATTCGCTCGGGGTTTACTTCGCGGACCACCCGGTCGATCCCGACCGACTGATGAGCGAAGCCGTCGAGGCAGGTTTCACGGACCGCGCCCACGAAGGAGGTGAAGGTGTCGTCGGATCGCGCCGTCATCCGCAACAAGAGCGTGTTGCCGAAATATCCGATGGCAGCCTCAGCCGCGGCCCGCCTATCGGTCACCGGCACCGAGATCAGGAAATCGGTTGCGCCGGTGTAGCGCCGCAGCAGCGCGCCGTAGGCCGCCAGCAACACCATGAACGGCGACGCAGCCCGTGCGCGGGCGAACTCCTCGACCCGGGTGAACAGGTCATCGGGCAGCGCCCGGGTACGCCGTTGCGCCTGCCGGGACGGATTGGGCGCGGCCAGGCCGGGGAGCTCCAGCGGTTCGGGTGCGGGCCGCAACATGTCGGCCCAGTACCCGACGTCGGCGATGGACGGTTCGGCCGCAGCGTCGAGCACCTCGACGGCGACAAACTGCGGTGCTTCGCCTTGCAGTCGCCGGTCGCCACTGGCCCCGTTTTTGTACGCCGCCGCGAGCTCACCGAAGAACACCCGCCAAGAATCGTCATCCCAACAGATGTGGTGCACAACGAGCAGCAGCACATATTCATTGGTACCGGTGCGCAACAGTGTTATCCGCAGCGGCAAGTCATTGCTGAGGTCGAAGGTCTTGCCGAACTCCGCGCGGGCGATCGCCGCCACCTCACGGTCTCTTTGGTTGTCCGCAGTGCCCGTAAGATCTCTTACCTGCCAGGTGATCTCAACGTCATCGGAAAAGACCTGATACGGCTCACCTTCGGAATCGACTTCGTAGGTGGTACGCAAAATGGCATGGCGGGCAACGACCTTGGCCAGTGCTGCGTGCAAACGAGCCTGGTCCAGGGGACCCGTCAGCCGATAGGAAACACAGATGTTCAACGTGGAGTCGCCGGCGTCCATCGTCTGCAAGAACCACATCCGGCGCTGACCGGTCGACAACGGGTAGCGCTGGCCCGCCCGCAGTCGCGGTGCCTCTGCCGATTGCTCTGTCGTCAAACCACTTTCGGCGATGCGCCGGCGCAATAACTCACGACGGCGTTCGCGCAATGTCTTGGCATCGTCTGCCATGGCTTATCTTGCTCCTAGGATTGACGCGCCCGTTTTGTAAGCCTGTCTGGTAAGCCGGTCATCGGTTGGTCAGATAGCCGCCGCGTAAAAAGAACTCATCGCCGCGGTGTTCGACGCCGTCGGCGGTACGAATACGAGTGATCACCAGCGCGTGATTGCCGCCGCGATACGCATCGGGCCCGGACACCACCGCGCCGCCCCCCTCCTGCACGATCACCCGCCCCGGCGTACCACCGTAACGGGCATCCGACACCGCCGCCTCGAGCACCTCAATGCGTTCACCGCGGTAGAACGCGAACGCCCGCGGATAGGGGTCTGACAATGCCCGCACGAAACGTTCGAGGTCCTGGGCCGGCCAGCTCCAGTCGATCAGACTGTCGCGCTCGGACCGCTTGTGGAAATACGTCCGTTCGGCCTTGTTCTGCGGCCGCCAATCCGCGGTGCCGGTGTCCAGTGCGGTCAGCGCCTCCCTCAGCGCGCCCGGTATCAGTTCCATGCCCCGCAGCACCAAATCGGTGCCCGTGTCGGTGGGTCCGATCGGCAGCGAATGCTGGATGAGGATGTCCCCGGTGTCCAAACACTCGTCCATGCGGTGCACCGTCAACCCGAACTCGGACTCGCCGCTGATCAATGCCCACAGGACAGGGGAAAAGCCGGTGAACTTCGGTAGCAGGGAATCGTGCAGGTTCAGCGTGCCGTGCGGCGGCAGGTCGTACAGCTCGGGCGGCATCCAGCTGTACCAGCTGTTGACCACAATGACATCCGGCTCGGCATGTTTCACCACATCGATGGTCTCGGCGTCAACCCGTTCGGTGATATGTACCGGGATGCCGTGCTCGCGGGCGAGGTCCTCTACCGACGCCGACCAGATGGCCTTATAGGACTGTTCGCTGGCCGGATGGGTGACGGCAAGCACGACCTCATGATCCAGCTCGATAAGAGCCTGCAGGGTCCTATAACCCCAGGTCTGGAAGCCGAACGACACGACACGCATCCCGCAACAACCTCTCTTACTCGTCCCCGGGCTATTCCCATTCGGCCCGGCCGGCCGACGACAATGACCACGGCTTCGGGCGCAAACCACAGGCCCAGCAGATTATGTTAGCCTTCGCTAAGTTGGCTGGCTCCCGCGGCTGTCGTGGCCGTCGCGGCTGGAATACCGGATCGACCTGCCCGCCGGGCTCATCCCCGGTCAGCGGGCCCGGTTGACCGGTACGACGAGGGATACGGGAAGGGTTCTTTGCATGCCGCGCAACCTGGGATGGATCAGGCAATTCCACCAACCGGAATCATCCGAGAGCCCTTTGCTGCTGATCTTCCCGCACGCCGGCGCCGGTGCGTCCGCCTACCGCGCGTTCTCCAAAGCACTCAGCAGCAGATTCAGCGTCGCTATCGTGCAATACCCGGGCCGCCAGGATCGCGCAGCGGAAACACCGTTGGGTTCGCTCCCCGAGATTGCGGCGGGAGCGTTCGAGGAATTCGCGACGTCGGAGCACAACCGGGGGCTCCCGATCGTCACTTTCGGCCACAGCATGGGTGGTTGGGTTGCATTCGAATTCGTCCGCATCGCCGAGGCCAACGGAATCGACATCCGACAACTCACGGTCTCCGCGGCCGTTGCCCCCTGCAACGCGATCAACAAACCACCGCCCCCAACGGACGACGAGGAGATCCTCAATCATCTCGGGGCACTAGAGGGCACCAACTCGGACGTGTTCGGCAACCGCGACCTGATGCGCCTGGCCCTCCCCGTCATCAAAGCCGACTATCACGCCTGC
>JAVROZ010000526.1:0-3305 GCA_032162485.1 Mycobacterium sp. | reverse complement strand
GTGCACGACGGCGTCGCAACCTTGCAGTGCCGCACGCACCGAGTCCCGGTCCTTGATGTCTCCCACGGCGAAATCCGAGGTGTCCACGCCTAGCGCGGCCACCGACGTTTGCAGTCGTTCGGGCTTTCGCACCAGGAACCGGACGGAATGCCCGGCATCGGCGATGGCTTTGGCGGTCCACCCGCCGACGAACCCCGTACCTCCGGTCACCAGAACGCGCATGGTGGCATTCTGCAGCGTCCTCGGTGTCCGGATCGAGCGGGGGGGGATGTGCGGCCTGTCACAGCGAGTTTCGGTTTTCGCTCCTATTGCAGCGGGTAGTTGACGGCGGTGCATGGCACCCGCGTACGCACGCGGGCGGCGTATCAGGAGGAATTAAAGCGTGGCTATCGGGTTCAGTGATGTCATCAAGTCGAAATACTTGTTGTTGACGACGTTCACGAAGGACGGTCGTGCGAAGCCAACCGCGATCTGGGGCGTGCCCGACGGTGACAAGTTGCTGATCATCACCGACGACAACTCGTGGAAGGTGAAGCGAATCCGCAACACACCGCGGGTGGCCATCGCGAAGAGTGGATCGCTGGGCAAACCGAAAAGCGACGATGTCGAGGCGGTCGCCCGTGTCCTGCCGAAGTCGGAGACACGGCGGGTCTACAACGCTGTCCTCAAGCGGTACTGGTATCACGCCCCGTGGTTCTATGTGCACTCGATCGTGCGTGGTGGCATCGACAAGGTGCACGTCGGACTCGAGGTCAAGCCCGCTGCGGCGTAGACCTGTCACCATGGAGTGGTGACCACCGCAATCATCGTGGTGACGTTGGTCCTACTGGGACTCGGCATCGTGATCAACGGACTTTTTCGGCTCCGTGATTGGCTGAAAAACTCGCCGACTGTGCCCAATCCTGAGTTCCCCGACGATCCTGACTAGCACCTCAGCGGCTTCAGGGCGGCTTGAGCTACAGGTGGCTGGCGGCGAACTCCGCAGCCTGGTTGGTCATCCCGTTAGCCGGATACGCCGTGTGCGCAAAGGTGGGCGTGGTGCCGCCGCCGGCGCAAATAGTGTCGCCGTCGGCGCACAACTGGATGGTCTTGGGCTGATACAGGGGGCCGATGGCGATCTGTGGCGCGCCGTACTGACTCAGGAATTCCGGTGAAGGCGTCCCGAACAGCGCCACCGCCGCGACGTGACTGGCGGTCGCCGGTGGCAACGGTTGCGGTACCGCCGCAGCGGGCACCCCAGGCGGTACAGCGGCCGAGGTGACGTAACCGGCGACGGCAGCCCCTTGGGAGTACCCGCCCAAGACCTCCCGGGTGTTGGGGCAGCTCGATGCCATGGACTGAATATGGTTGCCCGCGTCCCGGATTCCTTCGATGACGGTCAGGGGAAAGTCGCTGTTGCCGAAGTCTGTGCTGGCCTGGTAATTGACCGCATACACCCCAAGTGACCGCGCGCCGATGTCCGAGCGCAATGCGTCGACGAAAGCGCCACCGACGCCGCCGACGCCGGGCGGCTCGCCGCTGCCGCGTGCGAACACCACCTCGACATCGGGACACGGAGCCGCGGCAGCCGTCGGAGGGGGCGCGCCCAACAGTCCGCCGCTGATTGCCGCCGCAGCGGCACTTCCGATCGTGAGGCGCCGAAGCGCAGAGCGCCGAGTCGGATTCTCTTGCATGATGCTCAAAACCCCCATCTAGCCGTTACCTGCAGCTAGGAATTCCCCGGAGATGCGAAGCTGCCCCGCGCGATTCCGGGCGGACATTCGCGCGGGGCAGTTGTGTACTACGAACGCATTCGGACTACTTGAAGGCGTCCTTCACCTTTTCGCCGGCGTCTTTCAGGCTCGACTTGCTCTGGTCGGCTTTGCCTTCGTTCTCTTTGCTTCGATCTCCGGTAACCCTGCCGACGGCCTCTTTCGCCTTGCCGCCAATGTCTTCAATCTTGTTCTTCACCTTGTCTTCGCCGCTCATGCGTTCTCACTCCTTTTAGTTGGCTCATCAGCTGATGGCTCGCATCGGATACCCGATAGCGAGCAGAACTGAAACAATTGGCTCAGGGACGCGGCCGCCGTCGCGCTGGACGGGGCTCATTCCGGAAGGCATCTCTGAACCGCAAGCCGGTGTCTTTCAGGTTCGCCTTCGCCTGGTCAAGTTTGCCTTCGTACCGGGTGCGTCGGTTGCCGGTAAGCCTGCCGACGGTCTCTTTGGCCCTGCCGCCCCAGTATTGGGCTGAATTGCTCAATCGGTTGTTGGTAGCCATAGCTTGGGCATACCCGCTGACCGCCGGCTTCACGCGTCCAGCGGCCTTCGTCGCCCTAAGGCGCTCATCGTTTCCTAAGGCGTAGGCACCAAGCCGCGCGGCAGTGTCAACGGAAGATCGGCATAGGTGACGATGCCTGGAGCGGCGGCGACCACACCGGGGATGGCGTGGATTGCCGGCATTGCCGTCATGATGTGACCGAGCGCCATGAACTCCTCGAGAGTCGTCGCCCCGAAGTACGGCGGCGGGAGGAAGCCGACCTTGGTTGTCACCGTCGGCTGTCCGTCAATCTGGATCACCCAGCCGTCCTGGTCGATCTTCCAGTCGGGTTCGAGCGTCTGTCCCTTGCGCCACCGGACGTTGAGGTCAATGACGGTGTTGCCGCCGACGATGCCCTGCCAGCTGATGTAGGCGCCCGCCACACAGCCCGCCGCAATGGTCCAGGAGGCCATTTCGAGGTCGGCCGTGGTTTGTGCGAATTCAGCGACGCAGCGGACTTCGTCGAGTTCGACGCCGAGGGCATCGGCGACCAGACGCACCGCCTCGCCGAAGATAGCCGTACCCTTCGCGGCCATCGCCTGCAGTTCCGGATGATCGATCGGCTGGCCGAATCCCACGGGTCTCTCGGTATCCGGCGAGTCGTAGAACGTCGTGTCGGCAGCCTCGTTGACGGTGACCTTGTCGACCCGGTTGCACACCATCGCCGACACGATGGCCAACAGCTCGGCGAAGCCCGGACTGATACCGGACCCGAACATGGTTGAGCCGCCCTCCTGACAGGCCTGTTGGATCCGGTCACGTCCGTCGCCCAGGTTGTGCCCGGTGATGAACGACGCCGTCGTCACCACGTTCACCCCCGCCGACAGGATGCGGACCAACTCGTCGACGTCGATCCACATCGGGTTGTAGACCACGCAGTCCGGCTTCAGGGACAGCAGCGCGTCCACGTCGTTGGTCGCAGCCACTCCCAGCGGCTCGATGCCGACCAATTCGCCGGCGTCGCGGCCGGCTTTGTCCGGGGACCATGCGTAGCACCCCACCAGCTCGA
>JAVROZ010000525.1:0-3519 GCA_032162485.1 Mycobacterium sp. | reverse complement strand
CCGAAGGGGGGGCGTTGTCCACCGCCGAGGCGGTCGCCTACGCACGCCGCGGCCGCGGCGAACGCAAACGGCCCGCCACCGGCTGGGAATCGCTCACGCCCACCGAGCGCGATGTGGTGCGCCTGGTCGGGGAAGGACTGGGCAACAACGACATCGCCGGCCGGCTTTTCGTCTCACCGCGCACCGTGCAATCCCACCTCAGGCACGCCTACGCGAAACTGGCGCTCAGCTCCCGGGTACAACTCGCTCAGGAAGCGGTCCGTCATGCTCGGTGAGAAATCGCCGCGACCACTTCGTCCGCCGTGACGATGGCGCTGGCGTAGTTGGGGATGTTCACTTCCAAGGCGGCGTGCATCTCCACATCGGAATAGTCCGCGGTGGCATCTTTGACCATCGTGACCTCGTAGCCGAGTTCGGCGGCAAATCGGACGGTCGCCTCCACGCAGGTGTGTGCGATGAGGCCGATGACGATCAGCTTGTGGATACCCTGTCTCTTGAGGTGCAGATCCAAGTCCGTATTCGCGAAACCGCTGGAACACCAATGTTCGTGCGCCACTACATCACCGGGCTGCGGCGCGAAATCAGGGTGCAGCTCGCCACCCCAGGTGCCGTATTCGAAGGTCTTGCGTGACCACGCCGCCTGCTGAACCGGCGCGACGGATTTCCAATTCTCGTAGTCGCCGGGACGGTATCGGCGATGCAGCGCATAGAACACGCGGATCTCCGCGCGGCGTGCGGCGTCGACCACCTGCTTCATGTGCGGGATGCAATTGTTGGCCTCGATGACGCCCCTCAGGCGGTCCCATACTTTGCCGCCGGGGGAGATGAAATCGTTGTATGGATCGATCACCAAGAGCCCGGTCAGGTCCTTCTGGTACGTCACGCCCGCCAATGTCTCGCTCCCAGATCTAGACGCGGTTCTATGAATATCGAAGTCCAACTACCCTGACAAGCCGTGGCCGCAGATAGCAAGTGCGGCAAGGAAGTCCTGGCGAGTCAGCGCCTCGATGACGCGCTGTTGACCTTTAGTGCCTATTCTGTGTGAGCTGGGAGACTTGGGGGGCCAGGACTCGTGGAGGGGTCGGTATGACGGCCGGAATGGCGTGCCTCGCGTGTGGCACCGAGCCTCTCGAGCATGCGAGATTTTGTCACGGGTGTGGCGCGCCGGTCGACGCGGCCGCAGCACACGCGGAGTACAAGCAGGTCACTGTGCTGTTCGCCGATGTGGTGCATTCGATGGAGCTCGCGGTGGCCGTCGGTCCGGAGCGGTTGCGCGAGATCATGACCCAATTGGTGACTCGTGCTTCGGGCGTGGTGCAGCGCTACGGCGGCACCGTGGACAAATTCACCGGCGACGGCATCATGGCGCTGTTCGGCGCGCCCGTCGCTTTGGAGGACCATGCGCTGCGGGCCTGTCTGGCGGCACTCGGTATTCAGGATGTGACCAAACAGCTGGCGGCAGAACTCGAAGAGGGCGTCACGCTGTGGTTGCGTATCGGCCTGAATTCCGGAGAAGTGATTGCCGGTGAGATCGGTTCCGGCGCTTTTGGCTACACCGCGATCGGCGAACAGGTCGGGATCGCCCAGCGAATGGAATCGGTCGCGCCGGCCGGCGGGGTGATGCTCAGCGAATCTACCGCGCGGTTGATTGAGGCTGCCGTGGTGCTGGGGGAGCCACAGCGAGTGCACGTCAAAGGTGGCGGGGATGCGCTGTCAGCGCGTCAGCTGCTCAGCGTTGCCGCACGACCAGACCGTACCGATGCTCCGGAGTCGACGCTGGTGGGCCGCGAGTGGGAGGTGGGCGCGCTCGCCACGATGCTGAATCGCTCCAAAGCAGGGCGCGGGTCGGTCGTCGGCATCAGCGGCCCCGCCGGCATCGGCAAGACCCGACTCGTGCGCGAGACCCTGCGGCTGGCCGAACTTCAGGGCCTCGAAGTGTTTGCCAGTTTCTGCGAATCGCATGCCATCGACGTCCCGTACCGGGTGATGGGACGGTTGCTTCGCGCGGTCAGCCAGACGACAGGGCTGACGGACGAAGAGGCGCGGGAACGGGTACGGGCGGGCCTGCCCGGTGCGGATCCGCAGGACCTGCATTTGCTGTGTGATCTGCTGGGTGTCGCAGATCCCGACGTGACATTGCCCAAGATCGATCCGGACGCACGTCGGCGGCGACTGACCGCCCTGATTGACGCATACCTGCTGGCCCGCACGGAACCGGCGATTTTCGTCATCGAGGACGTGCACTGGATCGACGAGGCCAGCGAATTCATGCTCGCGGATCTGCTGACAGTGATAGCCCAGACTCCCTCGATAGTGCTGATGACCTATCGCCCCGACTACCGCGGAGTCCTCCAGCTCGTCCCGGGGGCGCACACCTTTGCGCTGGCGCCCTTGACGAACTCGGAAGCCTCGGTATTGATGACCGAATTACTCGGTGATGATCCATCTGTCGGTGACATAGGTGACGTCATTGCCGCGCGCGCAGCCGGTAACCCTTTGTTCGCCGAGGAGATCACCCGCGAACTCGCCGAACGCGGTGTGCTCGGGGGTGGGCGAGGCGATTACGTCTGTCACACCGATGTCTCCGACGTGCGCGTGCCGGCCACGCTGCAGGCGACCATCGCGGCACGCATCGACCGGCTCAGCCCGGCCGCTAAACACACACTCAGCGCGGCGGCGATCATCGGACTGCGGTTCGGCCGCGATCTGCTGGTCAGCCTGGGCACCGACCCCTGCCTCGACGAGTTGGTCGACGCTGAACTCGTCAATCAAGTGGGGTTCAGTGCGAACCCGGAGTATGCGTTCAGGCATCCGCTCGTTCGCACCGTGGCTTACGAATCGCAGCTGATGTCCGATCGGGCGCGGCTGCACCGTCGGCTTGCCGACGCGATCGAAGCACGCGAGGCCCACCTGGTCGATCAGCAGGCGGGTCTGATTGCCGAGCATCTCGACGCCGCCGGCGACGGGTACGCCGCGTACGGCTGGCACATGCGTGCCGCAGTTTGGGCGACTAACCGCGACATTGCCGCGGCGCGATTCAGCTGGGAGCGGGCGCAGGAGATCGCCGATGAGCTGCCCGCCGACGTCCCCTACCAAACGTCGCTGCGTATCGCGCCTCGCACCATGTTGTGCGGGGTCGCCTGGCGAGTTCACACCGTCGCCGGCGAACGGTTTGAGGAACTCCGAGAGTTGTGCAGCGCGGCCGACGATAAGGCGTCGCTGGCCATTGCCATGGCGGGGATGGTCATCGATCTCGCGTATCAGGCTCGGATCCGCGAGGCGTCAGAACTTGCGTCCGAAGCCATGGCACTAATCGAGGCAGTCGATGAACCGAGCCTGACGGTGGGGTTGTCGTTCGCGCCGATCTATGCCAAGGGTGAGAGCACCGAGTGGTTGCAGGTGCTGCAATGGTCGCAGCGGGTCATCGACCTTGCCGACGGCGATCCGGCCAAGGGCAGCTTCATCATTGGGTCTCCGTTGGCAATCGCCTTTACGACCCGGGCGATTGCCTCGTACTGC
>JAVROZ010000524.1:0-12965 GCA_032162485.1 Mycobacterium sp. | reverse complement strand
TTCCATGAACTCACGAAAGATGATGCGCACCTTGATGAGTGCGATCACGATCACGCTCGATGTGACCACCGCATTGGATCGCAGTGATCCGCCGACCGAGTGGTCAATCCACAAATAGCCCAGCGTGAGCAAGGCCAGCGCCACCCAGACAACCAGTAACCTCCGATTAAACTTCACCGGTCACCTCACCACGTAGAGCAGCGCAAAGATGAGCACCCACAGGAAATCGACTGTGTGCCAATAGGTTGCACACGTTTCGACGAGTTCCTGGGACTCCCGGGACCCGCGCATCGCTTCCCGGAGTCGGTACACGATGACACCGAGCACGACCAAACCGATCAGCAGGTGAACGAAATGAATGCCGGTGAGGAAGAAGTAGTACGTGAAGAAGTCGTGGCTGTCCGCTCCATGTCCTTCGCGCACCAGCCGGGCCCACTCAAACACCTTTAAGGAAAGAAAGATTGCGGCGAATGCGGCGGTGATGGCGACGTCCCGCATCGCCGCCCGATAGGCGCCGGCGCGGGACGACTGAACGCACCTCGCCACCGACCAGGAACTCAACAGCAGGACAAGGGTGTTGAAGACACCGATACGTAGATCCAGGTGCGCCTGAGCGTGCAGGAACAGCTCGGGGCTTCGGGCGCGATAGAACAGGTAGAAGCCGAAATATGCCGTGAAGACCAAGCTCTCGAACAATACGAAGGCCCACATGTCCGGTTGCCCCGGGACGAACGTCGAGCGCTTGTTCTTATCGGTGAAGTCGGTCATGGCACAGTCACCCGCTTTGGCGGCCGATCGGGCAGTGGCCCGCTACCGAAGTCCTCGCGCCGGATCATCTTGAAGAGCATCACAACGAAGGTGACTTGGTAGACGCCGAACACGACCATGTCCAACCACCAAGCGATCTGGCCATTCCAGGCCAATACGCCACGTTGAAAGATCCAGCAGGGCGCCACGACGACCTCGGTGAGCGCATTGCACAGGTTGAGATAACCGAACCACTTGGGGAAGACCCGATTCTTGTCGATCAGAATCGCGACCATCCAGAGCAGCGAGCCGATTAGGAACACTCCCATGGTGCCGTCGAAAGACAAGAAGGCGAAGTCGTACAGCCAACCGAGCACCTTGGGATCTCGCTCGGGCCGAAGCGTCCCGACGATCAGCGCGATACAGAGCAGGAGCAGGCCGGGAATGGCACTGAGCGAGTAGATGAGCAGATACGAATACCCGAAAATGCGGCTGACGGACATGCGGCGCATCGAATACGCAATGAGGGCATTGTTCACCGCGGTCATGCCGGTGATGGCGAAAATGATGCCGAAGCCGATAGGTATCCCGAGGTGCCGTTCGTTGAACCAGTGGACCTGCGTCGCGAGGTCCCAGGTGGGCTGCGGCGGGGGCTGGACTTGAGCGACGACGAAGAACATCGGAAAAAAGAGATTGTAGAAGACGACGAGCACCCACCAGGCCAACCACAGTTCGCGCTTGGGGTTATGTCGCAGATGCCAAGCGATCCGGTGATGGAACGGACCGGAAGGGGATGCGGCGGGCGCCGGCGGTGTAATCACGGTGCTCACGCGCTGTCGGGTTCGTCGGCGCGCCTTTGGATCTCGGCGCGTTCCCGATACACCGCCTGGCCCAGGACGACGCCCATCACGACAATCCAGACGCCGATGGCGATGTTCTTCACCCAGAACGACAACACGCCGTCCCACGCAAACGGACCGGACACTGACACGCCCACGAATGCGGCCGGCACTAGCGCGGCAGCGACGACAAGGTTGAAGTGGGCCACCCATCGGCTGAATACCGGCCGTGAATGGTCATCGAAATATATTGCCAGAGCGAGAATTACGCTTTGTCCGATCAAAAAGGGAACCAAGATCGTGAAGGTGATCCACGCGAAATCGTTGAGCAACTGCGTCAGTTCCGCACTCCGTTCGGGGCGAAAGGCTGCTAGCAGCCAGCAGACGTTGGCGACAAGAAATAACGTGGGAGCGCCGGCCACGCAGCCCAACATCGCATAGGAGAAGATCGGCGTGCGATGTGCCATCCTCCGGATCT
The DNA here is from genome assembly GCA_032162485.1 of Mycobacterium sp. Taxonomy (GTDB): domain Bacteria; phylum Actinomycetota; class Actinomycetes; order Mycobacteriales; family Mycobacteriaceae; genus Mycobacterium. The sequence continues at coordinate 10,901 of JAVROZ010000524.1, read as the reverse complement.
GCATCACGATCAGCGTCAGGATCGGGACGAGGCACACCCCGAACCAGTTGAAAACGATCATGCTGTAACGGATCTGGGGAATGTGCGCCGGATCGCGATAGAACGCGGCGACCTGCTCGGCCGACATGCTGGGTGACATCGGCGGGCCGAACCCCGGGAACAAGAAGAAGGCGGCAATCCAGATGATCACTGTGGCGGGCAACGTCCATAGCAGGATCAGTTCACCGTCTACGCGCCGGACGCCCGCGCGGTTGGATTCCAGGGCTTGGACCTTCCCGGCTCCGTTTCCGGCGCCGTTCTTGGCTCCACTCTCGGCGTCCTTATCGGACATCGATGACTCCCTTCCGGCTAGTCAGCGAAACTAGCCGATCGGCTATCTACAAGTCAATAGCCGATCGGCTAGGCTCTCGGTGTGGTCGACGCGAAGTCACGGACTCAGTTCCGTTTCATCGCGCGCAGCGTCGCGCAGACGCGCATCCTGGACGCGGCGCTGAAATTGATCGCCGAGCATGGTGTCGGCGGAACCTCGCTACAGATGATCGCCGACGCGATCGGAGTCACGAAGGCGGCCGTCTATCACCAGTTCAAGACCAAGGAGCAGATCGTCGTTGCGCTCACGGAACGCGAACTGGGCGGCTTAGAGGAGGCACTGGAGGCCGCCGAGGCTCATGACGACTTTCCGCGGGCGCGGGAGGTGCTGCTGGGTCGGGTCATCGACATGGCCATCGAGCGCCGCGGCGCGGCGAGCACCCTGCAGTTCGATCCGGTCATTGTGCGGTTGCTGGCCGAGCAGGAACAGTTTCAGCAGTTCATCGCGCGGCTCTATGGCGTGCTGGCCGACGACACGTCCGAGGACTCGCGGGTGTCTGCGGCGGTGCTTTCGGGTGCCATCGCGGTCGGCGTTATGCACCCTCTGGTCGCCGACGTCGACGACGACACGCTGCGTTCGCACCTGTTGCGTGTCACCCATCGTCTGATCGGTGCGCCCGAGGCACCTGACGGCATCAGTTCGGGTGCCGGCCCATAGGTGCCGTCCTGAAATCCAGTCATTAAGAACATGGGGGCTACGTGTCGGCGCGGACCCAGGTCTCTACACCGTCATGGGGTATGCAGATCAGGAACAGGCCATCGGGCGCCTGCGCGACGTAGTTTAGCCACTGGTGACACTCGGCGCCTTCGTCCTTGACACCGGCCATCGGAGGGGACCGGAACCATCGCGGCTCGTATCGTCTGGGCGAGCCGCAGAACATCAGTCGCCCAGCTTCTGGAGAGGTGGGCATGCTGTCGGTCCCAAAGGCGTAATAGGTGGTGTTATCACACGGCGTGCCCAGAACCTGATGCCCCATGATGCCGGGGGTGCAGTCGGGATAGTCGCAAACAGTTGGCCCGGCGAAGGAGGGCGGCGCAGCCAGCACACCGACGCCGAGCAACCCAGCAAACACTGCCACGATGGATCGCACGCCATAACCTTGCCACAGCGAAAGGAATCTGAAAAGAAAATTCTCCTGGTTGGAGAACATCGCGCGAGCCAAATAGCCGTTGGGCGCCGGGCCGCCCCTAAGTGCCGCTAAGCCCTTCGTGGCGCGGGAGGATTTCCGCACTTAACCGGCCTAAAGGCAGCTGCCCGATGAGGGCCGTGAGCCCATGCCAGAGTGATAAGCTGCTTCTCCGTGCACGATCCGGAGAGACCTGACGCCGACCGTGGTGATGACCCGGAGGGCGCGATCGATCCCGACGAACCACAGTCGCGCTCAGGGGTCGACTCTGACGCTGAGGCCCCGGTTTCGGAGGCGGACGCAGTAGACGAAGTGGCGAATGCTGAAGCGCACGCCAAGGCGGCTCGGGCACGCCTCGCACGGCTGCGCCGGGCAGCAGAAGCCGGGGACGTGGACGTGGACGACCACGCCGCCGCCTCCCAAGATGTTGAGCAACGCCCCACCAAGTCGATCCGGACACGGTTACGGAGGCTACGGCGTTCCCGGCGGCCACGATGGCTACGCCGTCCGGGGCGGAAAGCGGTAGCTGTCGGCGTGGGCATCGTGCTCGCCTCGACCTCCCTCGGCGCGACCGGCTACATGCTGCGGCAGCACCACACCCTCGCGCACAAACGGCAGCTCTCCCAGGAGTATGCCGCGGCGGCCAGGCAGGCGGTCACCACGTTCATGTCAATTGACGCCAACCACGCAAGGGAGGACATCCAGCGAATCATCGACGCCTCAACGAGCCCGCTCAAGGACCAAATCTCAGTGATGTCAAGCCTTATGCTCAAGCAGGCGGAAGACGCGAAGACCATCAGCAAGGTGAACGTGGAGGCCGTCGCCGTCGAGTCGGTGACCGACAATTCGGCGGTTGCGCTTGTCGTGGCGAAATCCGATGTGACCGATGCCGATAACAACAAACGGCCACCGCAACTGTGGCGGCTCACCGTAGAGATCGTCCGCGACGGTGGTCAGTTGAAGATGTCGAAAATCGAGTTCCTGCAATGAATGCCGACCAGGGCTCGTCGGTCGACACGGTGGGAGCGCCAGACGGCGGCACGGAAACTTCGGGCACCGGTGAGACGGACGCACCTCTGGCTTCACGGAGATCTGGACGCGCCACCGCGCTGAAGGTGATCGGCCGGTGGACTCGACGATATTTGGTCAATTGGCGTTCATTACTCGCGACGGCCTTGGTCGTTGCCACAGTCGGCGGTGCGGCCGGCGTTTTCTTCGTTCAGTACCGTCCGGATCAGAGGATGAGCGACGCCGCGGCACGCCAAGCAATCCAGGCGGCTTCGGACGGCGCCGTGGCGCTGCTTTCCTACTCCTTCGACAGCCTCGACCGCGATTTCGCCGCGGCGAAGTCGCATCTGACCGGCAATTTTTTGGCCTACTACAGCAAATTCAGCGAACAGATCGCGGCGGGGGCACTGCAAGGTCAACTGACGACCACCGCCAAGGTGATTCGGGCCGCCGTTTCGGACTTACATCCCGATGCGGCCGTGGTGCTGGTGTTCGTCAACCAGACCACGACAAGCAAGCGAAAGCCGGAACCATTGGAAGCCCACAGCGGCATCCTGGTCACGCTGACCAAGGTCAACGGTTCGTGGCTGATCGCGAACTTCGACCCGGTTGGGTAAGCACGGCAAGTTTTGGTTCGAATCGGCATTTTTTCGAGACCGAAGCGGTGTTAATCTCGTTTCACGAAAGCCGAAATCGGCCTGACAATGTCGGTCGAATAATTGCGCGTCGAGGAGCACCTGATGCGTTCAGTTGGAAAACTCACCGCCGCAACCCTGATGGCTGCTGCCGTATTCGGCGGTGTCGGCACGGCACCCACAGCCCGGGCGACAACCATGGAAGAAGTGGCCGTCAACGGCACATTCCGCGTCACGTCGATCGGCGATTGGTCCAAGACCAATGATCAGTACAACGGCGAGCCGACGGTCATCCAGAATTGGAGGATTAGCTCGTCTTGCGTCACGTTTCAGGAATGCCACGGCACGGTGACGAGCGACCAGGGATGGAGTGCGCCTCTATATATGTTCGATGGGGTGATGTGGAAGGTCAGACGCGATGTGCCGAATTGGGAGCACTGCGAGGACGGCAACGCGTTCACCGGCCAGCAGACGTTCTACTTCTATCCAGTGGACGCCAATGGTGAATACAAACTCGGGTCGCCGGTCATGGCCGGAAAGGACAAAACTTACGGCCCGAGCGGCGCCTGCGGGCAAAACCAGTGGCTCGATATCGCGATGCCGTTGCGAATGGACAGGCTAGCCTGATCGCTCGATGTGACTAGCTCATAGCGGCGGCGACGCGCTTCGCCCGATGTGGCGACCCGCTTCGCCCGGCTCTCGATCGCCACGGCCGCGCATGCGATCGCCCGTTAGGTGGTGGGAAGCATATCCCGCCACGTCTTGGGCGCTTTCACGGTCGCGAGATCCGACTGCTGGTACAACTTCCCGTCCGAACCGACATAACGGCCCGTATGGGGGTCGTAATGGGCGATCGCGACCGACGGCACGAATCTAGCGGCCCCACCACCGAACGAGCTCGGCGCCGTCTGCCCTCCTGCACCGGTACCCGCGTCGGGTGGAGCGATTTCCTGAGGAGGAGCCGGTGCGGGCTGGGCGGGCGGTGCGGGCCTGGCGGGTGGTAAGGGAAGTTCCCCCGGCAACGGGACGTCGAGCGGCGCTATCTCCGGAAGCTCGGCCGCCATTTGCGACGTAGGCATCCACATGGACCTCGACGACGGCACCGGCGGAACAGCTGCTCCGGGCGTGCCCGGTGGTGCAGTTTCTCCCCGCGGCCCCGGCGGTGTGCCGCGCGGCACCGCCCCCGGCGGCAGCGGTGTTCCTTCGATCGGGCTGAAGGTTCTGGCGTTGGGATTAACCCGGTCATCGAGCGGCACGCCCTGGGCGATGAGGTTCGGATCGATCGGGGAGGGACCGAGAACATGCTGGCGCATCGACAGCGGCATGTACGGCTGGTCGCTGTTGCAGATTTCGACGGTAGGCGCGCGTTTACCGGGGTGACCCATGCACGGATAGTTGCGGGCGCCGCGAACCGAGAGCGGGGAATCCTGCGGCAGTTTGCAATACAACCCGTCCGGTGTATCAATGTCGGTGAGATCGTCCGGGGATCGCCACTGGCTGGCTGGTATGAAACCGACCGTGCAAATAGGCGGATCGTCAATCGTGAGTGCGAAGTCGCCTTGCGCCGAACCCTCCGGATGGGCTGTGGGACCGGCGGCTTGCTCGATAGCAACCGCCGACGGCAGCAACACCAGCAACTGCTCCAGTGAGGGGTGGTAGGTGACGCCGATCTGCCCGATGGTAGTCAGGTTGGCCAGCAACACCGGCAGCGTTGGTTTGATTTGATCGAGGAGCCGAGACGCCTCGTTTGCCGCCCCGGGCCCGTTTCGCAGCAGGGTGCGAAATTGCGAATCATCGTTCGCCAACACGTCAGTTATACCAGCCAGACTGCGCGCCCACTTCCTGATCGAATCGGTAGTTCTTGCTTGCGAATCCAATAGCGGCCCAGAATCTTCGGTGAGGGTTTTGGTCCGATCGACGACGCCGTTGGCATCGCGCGACAGTACGGTTGTGGAGTCGAACAACGACCCCAGGTCATAACCGGCTCCGTTGAAACCCCGAAAGGTTTCGTCCAGCAATTGGCCGAGTTTGGTTTTAGGGATGCTGCCGACCAAAGCATTGACCTGCTCGAGCATCGGACCCACCGGCTGAGGAATGGTCGAGTCGCGCACGGCGATCACCGACCCGTCGTGCAGGTAGGGCGGCGAATCGGTTCTGGGCCGCAAGTCCACGTACTGTTCACCCACCGCGGAGACACTGAGCACATACGCACCGCACTGATCACTGGGACCGGGGCGCTCTGGACACGCTCTAAAGTCCGCGGGGACCTTGGGTGAAGTGCCAAGCGAGAGCGTCGCTTTCGCGCCGGTCGGCGTCAACTCCACCGAGGTGACCTTGCCGAGTTGAACCCCGCGGTAGGTCACGTTGGAGAACCGGTACAGGCCGCCGGCCGCCGGCAACTCCAGCGTCACCGTGATCCGACCGATGCCCAGCAACATCGGCGCTTGGATGTAGAAGAGGACCATCGCAATCACGCCGATGGTCCCGACGATCGTGAAAATAGCCAGCTGAATCCGAACGAAGCGCGTCAGCATCTATCCGCCACCTTCCGCCGGCGCTTGACCAAGACCTGCACCAGGCATCGGTACCGCGGATGGCGCAGGCCCAGGCCTCGGGGCCACGCCCGGCATAGGTCCAGGCAACGGTGCCGCATAGGGCGGAGGCCCCGGCAGCGGAGGCAGCGGAAGCGCATCGGGATCGATCCACGGCGGCCTCAGCGGGGAATTCAACGGATCGAGGGTGTAATTCAAGTAGTACGGCTCCCCGGGCGTCGGTACCAGCGGCTGGTCCAGCTGCCCAAAACGGGTGCCCAACATCAGTCCCCGCTTGAGCCGTGGAATCGTGAGGTCCAACTGGACATGCAGATTGAAGTAGTCCCCTCGGACCGCACGGTCGACGAAGTTCTGGGTGAACGGGAACACGAACCCTGAAGCGACCGCCGTGCCCAACTCCGGCCCGACGTCGGCGAGCGCACGGATGGTCGGCTCCAAGTTTTGCAGATTTTTGACCAGGTCGGCCTGGCTGTCGTTGATCAGCCGGGTGGCGGTGTTGCTGAAGACGCGAAGCTTGTCCAGCGCGGTCGTCAGGCGTGGCCGCTCCCTGATCAGCACGTCGAGCGCGGGCGGTATCTTGCGCAGCGCCTCGGTGAGAACGTCACGTTGGCCGGCGAATGTGGCGGCAAGCCGGTTCAGCGCTTGGATGGAGTCCACGATGTTGTTCCGCTGTTGGTCGAGTGTTCCGACAAACGTGTCGAGGCGAGTAAGCAGATCGCGCAGGGTGCCCTCGCGCCCGGACAGCGCGACGGAGAAATTGTGGATGACCTCCCCGATCTGTCCCAGTCCCCCGCCGTTGACAACCGCCCCCAGCGACGACAGCGTCTGCTCTGTCGACGGGTAGGCCGACGACCGGCTCAGCGGGATGGTGGCTCCCGGCTGCAGCCGTCCGCTCCCCGATTGGCCGAGCGGTGTATTGAGCTCCAGATGCATCGACCCCAACAGGCTGGTCTGACCGACCTTCGCTTCCACATTGGCCGGGACGACGACGTCGCGCTGCACTGAAACCTCGACGTCGGCGTGCCAGCCTTTCACTCGCATCGCGCCGACGCTGCCGACCACGACGTCGTTGATCATCACCGGCGAATTCGACTCCATCGTCCCGACATTCGGGATTTCGACGTGGTAGATGTTGGCCCCCGGCCCGCGTCCGACCGCGCCGGGCAGTGGCAGCGAATTCAGACCGTGGAATGCGCAGCCCGTCGCCGTCAACACCACGCAACCGCCCATGGCGAGGACCCGCCGAGCCCGAACCCGGGCGATCATTGTTGCGGCCCTTCGGCTGGTAGCAGCATGCCGGATACGCCCGGCGGTGGCGGTGGCGCTTGCATCGGCGTCGACGGCGGGGGCGGCAGCGGCATCGCCACGCCGGGTATCCGCGGCGGCGGTTCCGCCCCCGGCGCTCCTACGGGATCACCCGGCAGGCCGGTGTAGGCCGACACTGCAGGGGGGATCTCGGGTGCTGCGGGCTTCGGGCCCTCGCCACCCGGTGCCAGGCGCTGTTCGGTGTAGAGGATTTTTGAGGGATCCACCGACTTCTGGATGAAGATGTTGATGGGGATCGGCAGATTATTGAAGTTCAGCAGCCGCATCCCGGGACCGAGAAACAGCGAGCACAACTTGCCCGATTCGGTCGAGGTGACATTCTCGAGAGCGGCGATTTGCGAGCAACCCGGAACCGGCAACGGAAGCAACAAACCCGAAAACGTGGGATTCGCGAAATTCATGATCCCGAACCCGCCCACGATGGTTCCGGTGTCGGCGTTGTAGTCGTTGAAGAAGTTCCCCAGCGCGTTCGGCGCACCGTGCAGAATGTTCTCCAGAGCCATGTGCTGATCCACCAGGATCTGCGTGACGTCGGCCAATCGGGCGACCTGCTCGCTGGTCTGGTTGCGAGACCCGGCGATGAACCGCTGCACCTCGCCGACCGCAGTCGACAGCTCGGTCAGTGCCGCGTCCAGCTCGGACTTGCTGTCGTTGACCACGCTGCTGAACGTGGCCAAGCGGTCGTTGAACTGCAAGATCTGGGTGTTGCTATCGCGCAGCGCGGTGACGAAGGTCTGCAGGTTCTTGATGATGTCAACGATGTTGCCGCTGCCGTTGGCGAGGATCCGGCCCACTCCGGACAACTGGGCCAGCGCCTGCCGCAGCTTGTCGCCGTTGCCTTCGAGCGCGTTGGCGGCGCTGTCGATGAACCGGCCCACCGACGTGCCCGACACGCCGCTGCGGGGTCCCAAATCCGTTGCCAGCCGCATCAACTGGGTCTTGACTTCGTCCCACTCAACAGGTACCGCGGTGCGTGTGACCGGTATCGTTCCGCCGTCCGGCATGACCGGGCCGCTGGTCCGATAGGCGGGGGTGAGTTGCACATAGCGGGCGGCCACCAGGTTCGAGGCGACGATGACCGCTTTGGCTTCCGCCGGAATGGGCACCCCGTGGTCGACCTCAAGGGTCATCTTGGCCACGTTGCCCTCTGGTCGGATGGACTTGATGGTTCCGACTTTGACACCTGAGACCCGCACCTCGTCACTGGGGTAGATCGACGTGGCGGTAACGAAATATGCCGTGATCGTCTTCGGGCCAAAGAACGTGTTGCGGATGACCACGCCCGCACCGGCAACGATGAGCCCCACCAGGACAACCGCAACCACGACCACCAGCCTGTTGCGCGGGATCCGCGAGGTCATTGCGAACCTCCGATCCTGCCGCCCAACGTGCAGCGGGGGCACTCCGGAATACCGTTATACGGCCAGGGAATCAGCGACCGGGGAACCGTCGACGGGAAACCGGGGCCGCGACTTGTGTCGAAGGTGCGGAATCCAAAGAGGTAGTCAAGGAACGGTTGGAAGAGTGGCATCGATACGAGGTCCGGGACGAAGGCCGAGTAGGCGTACATGCTGGAGATAGCCTCACCGACGGTGAACTGGAATTTGGCGAGACCCGGCAGCGCTTTGCTGATGTTGTCGCGGTTCTTTTCCAGCATCGCGGTCACCGAATTCAGCCTCTCCAGTGTCGGCGCCAATTTGCTTTCGTTGTCATGCACCAATCCCGTCAGCTGCCTAGCCACCGCCGACGTGTTGGCCAACAGGTCCACGATCTCTTGCCGGCGCGCGACCAGAACTTGGAGCAGATCGTCGGCGTTAAGAATGAGCTTGTTGACCTGCTGGCTGCGGTCGGAAAGGACCCCGGTGAGGTCGCTGGCACTCTTGAACAGCTCACCCAGAGTCTTGTTGCGGCCGTTCAGGGTTCGCGATAACCGGGTGAGTGCGTCGAAGGTCGGCCCCAATTTTGGTGCAATCTGGTCGAGCGTCGTCGACAATGTGTCCAACGACTGATTCAGCGTCGCGGTGCTGGTCTCGGCAGTGTTTGAGGTCAATTCGCTGACCGCTTCCGTCAACGAGTAGGGCGAGGACGTGCGCGAAGCGGGGATGACAGCGTTCGGATGCATCGTGCCACTGCCGGCGGATTCCAACGTCACCATCCGCGCGCCCAGCAGCGTGTCGGTGCGGATGTGGGCGGTAGTCTCCGACCCGAGCAGAATATTTCCCTTCACCGAGAAGGTCACCAGGGCATCGCCGTTGCGCAACGACACATCCGACACCGAGCCGACCTTTATGCCGGACACCGTCACGGGGTTGCCCACCGCGAGACCGCCCGCTTCTGAAAACACCGCCTTGTATCGGACCGCGGTCGCCCATGAGGTCAACCGATCCGGTGCCAGGCCCACGAGGATGACCAGCGCGATCAAGATCACGCCGATGATTCCGGCCTTGACGAGCCCCGCTCCACGATACTTAAGCATCAGGGTTCCGTGCACCTTCCAGCGTCTGACCTGAAGAACGGGGATATCACCGTCTTGCCCTGGAGATCCGTGCCACGGAGCTCCAATTGACACAGGTAGTAGGGGATGGTGGCGCCGGCTACTCCGAGTCGTACCAGTCTCCGATAGTTCTTCGGCGCCTTTGCGATTGCGGTATCGAGGCGGTCCTTATCGTTATCAAGTATCGGCGCCAGCCGACTCAACTGGTCTATGGTGCCGGACAGCGGCGGTCGCGCGCTGGTCAGCAGCTCTGCCAGCGAGGCGGTTCCGTTGTCCAACGCCTCGATGGCGGCGCCAATGGTGTCACGGTCGTCCGACAACCCGCTGACAAGCCGCTCGAGGCGATCGATCGCGCCGGAGAACTTCGAGCCGTCTCGGGAAATCGTGCCGACCACGATGTTGAGGTTGTCAATCAGTTGCTGCACGGTTTCGTCGTTGTCGGACAAGGCGTTGGAAAACGACGTCGCCTTGGTGAACAGCGAGTCGAGAGTCCCGCCCTGCCCCTGGAAGACATGCAACAATGCCGAGCTCAGCGCGTTGACGTCCTGCGCATTCAGGCCCTGGATAAGGGGTTTCAATCCGCCAAGCAGGAGGTCGAGGTCAAGCGCCGGCGCAGTGTGGTCGACGGGTATCTGTGCGTCGGCCGCCAGACGCTTGGTCGAGCCCGGGCCGTCGATGAGTTCCAGGTAGCGATCGCCGACCAGGTTGAGGTAGCGGACCGCCGCCCTGGTGCCCTCGGTGAGAACGACGTCGCGGTCGGCGTCGAATTCCACCACAACTTTTTTGTCCGGGCGCAGCGAAATACTGCTGACGGTGCCCACCCGGATCCCGGCGACCCGCACTGTCTGCCCCACTTTGAGACGCGACACATCGTTGAACACCGCCGAATACCCGGTCGTCGAGCCGGTCTGATACTGGCCGAAGATGAAGAACAGGAAGGCGGTCAGCATCGCCATAACGACCCCGAAGATCGTGAACTTGATCAGCGTAGCGCGCGTTCTCATCCGGGCATTCCGACCTGAGCGGAGTTGCGCGGTGGGCCCTCGATCGGCCCGTACAACAGCTGTTTGAGGAGATCGGAGTTGATCAGCAGCTGCTGGTTTCCGTACACCGCCGGGTTGGCACCGATATCTGCAATCAGTTGCGGCGGAGGGGTGTTGAACGGCAGCTGCGGCAGACCCAGGCACCGCGGACCGCCCGTCGCCGCAACCTTGGGCAAGTTCGCCGGATATCGATAACGTTCGGCGCCCCACGTCAGACTCGCCGTGATGTTGATGCTCGGTTCCGACAACGGCGGATTGTGCGTTATCCGTACCAGCCCGGCCAAGCCGCAGGTGAGCGCCTCGTGGTACTCGTTGGTCAGATCGAGGGTCGGCACCAGCAGGTGCAT